>JALHHV010000082.1:13931-23318 GCA_022837365.1 Desulfovibrio sp.
GCCTGCTTCGCCGCCACGGACGGCGACCCGCTGGGCAGCGCCTTTCCGCGCAAGCTGGCCATCCATGCCGGGCTGGGCGGCACCCCCGTGGAAGAGGAGCGCAAGGCCGACCTGCTGGGCCACCTGCTGTCCCGCCCGCGCACGGGCAAGACGGCGGCCTACGTGCACGTGCCCTTCTGCGAGACGCATTGCCTGTACTGCGGCTTCTACACCAAGGCCTACGGTCCCGGCGAAAGCGCCCGCTACACCGACGCGCTGCTGCGCGAACTGGACATGTGGGCCCACGCGCCCGCCCAGAACGAAGGCCCGGTGCACGCCGTGTACATCGGCGGCGGCACCCCCACCGCGCTGGAAGCCCCGGACCTGACCCGGCTGCTGCGCGGCATCGGCGCGGCCCTGCCCCTGGCCAACGACTGCGAGATCACCGTGGAAGGGCGCATCCACAACTTCGGGCCGGACAAGATGGAGGCCTGCCTGGCGGGCGGCGCCAACCGCTTCTCGCTGGGGGTGCAGACCTTCGACACCGAATTGCGCCGCCGCATGGGCCGCCGCGCCCCGCGCGAGGAGATCATGGCCGCGCTGCGCCGCCTGTCCGCCTACGACCAGGCGGCGGTGGTCATCGACCTGATCTACGGCTTTCCCACCCAGACCGCCGATTCGTGGCGGCGCGACGTGGAAACCCTGCTGGAACTGGAACTGGACGGGGCCGACTTCTACCAGCTCAACGTGTTCCGGGGCACGCCGCTGTTCACGGCGGTGGAGGCGGGCAAGCTGCCCCCCGCCGCCGGCATGGCCGAGCAGGGCCGCCTGTTCGCCGAGGGCATCCGGCTGATGCACGGGGCGCGCTGGCGGCGGCTGTCGTCCAGCCACTGGGGGCGCACCACGCGCGAACGCAATCTCTACAACCAGCTGGCCAAGGGGCAGGCCCACTGTCTGGCGTATGGCCCCGGGGCCGGGGGCATGCTGCACGGCCACGCCTTCTTCATCCAGCGCGCCTACGCCGACTGGCTGGCGGCGGTGCAGGGCGGCGGCAAGCCCGTCATGGCCCTGATGCTGCCCCCGGCCTCCGCCGGGCTGGCGCGGGCCGTGGCCTCGGCCTTCGAGTCGGGGCGCATCGACCCCGCCCGGCTGGACGCGGAACTGGGCCAGCCCGTGGCGCGCCATGCCGCGCCCCTGCTGGAACAGTGGCGCGGCGCGGGCCTGCTGGAGCGCGACGGCGACTGGCTGGAGCTGACCATGGCCGGACAGTTCTGGCAGGTGACCATGGCGCACCTGCTCATCAACTATCTGATCCACGAGATCGAGGAGGAAAACGCATCGTGAGAGACACCACCGAACCCGGTCGCCCGAAATCCGCCCGCCGCAAACGGGCGGCGGCCCGCCTGCTGCTGGCCGCCGCCACCGTGCTGCTGCTGTCGCCCATGGCCGCGCTGGCGGAGGAAACGGCCCCCGAACAGGCAACGGAACAGCCTTCGGGGCAGTCCGTCACCCGCACCCGCGACGTGGTGGTCACCGCCACCCGCACCGAGCACGACCTGAAGGACGTGCCCTCGTCCGCCGCCGTGGTGGACCAGGAAGACCTTCAGCGCACCCCGGCCATCAACGTGGCCGACGCCCTGCGCGACGTGCCCGGCGTGGAGGTGTTCGACCTTTCCGTGCCCGGCGCCAAGCGCGTGCAGATCCGCGGCGAAAGCGGCCAGCGCGTGCTGGTGCTCATCGACGGGCAGAAGGTGTCGGAGCAGAAGTCCATGGACGGCGCGCCGCTGCTCATCGACCCCAACCGCATCGAGCGCATCGAGGTCATCAAGGGCCCGGCCTCGGTGCTGTACGGGTCAGAGGCCATCGGCGGGGTGATCAACATCATCACCAAGAAGGGCGGCGACAAGCCCATCAGCGTGGAGACCAGCGTCACCTTCGATTCGTCCACCGACGGGTTCACCGAATACCTTTCGGCCTTCGGCGGCATGAACGGGTTCAAGTACCGCGTGTCCGGCAGCTACAACGACCAGGGCAACCGCCGTTCCGCCGACGGCGAGATGGACGACACCTCGTACATGACCCGCGATACCGCCGCCTTCCTGGGCTACGACGCGGAAAAGGCGTCCTTCGGGGTCACCTACGAGGAATACTGGAGCAACCTCAACGCCATGACGCCGGAGGGCACCACCGGCGGCACCCTGTACAACTTCGACCTGGACATCCCCCTGTGGGAGCGCCGCAAGGCGGGCGGCTACGCCGAGTTCCGCGACGTGAGCGACCTCGTCTCCCGCGTGCGGGTGGACGCGTACTACCAGGAAGTGACCAAGGAGATGATCAACATCATCGGGGTGAAACCCAACGCCATGATCACCATCGACCAGGACCAGCGCACCCGCAACGAGCAGGCCAGCTGGGGCGGCACCATGCAGGTGGACCTGCTGCCGCACGAGGACCATCACGTCATTCTCGGCTACGACGTGAACCTGGACGACCTGGACGCCAACACCGAGATCGACATGAAGCGGTACATGGGCAGCACGCTGATCGCCTCCACCTTCAGCAGCTTCGACTACGACGCCACCATGGACACCCACGCGGTGTACCTGCAGGACGAATGGACCCTGCCGGAGGACTTCACCCTGACCCTGGGCGTGCGCCAGACCTGGGTGCGGTCGGAACTGGAAGACACCAACAACGACGACCTGGAGACGGGCGCCCGCTCCGCCTCGCACCCGGTGTTCAGCGCGGGCCTGACCTGGTCGGGCATCGAGGACACCACCCTGCGCGCCCTGTTCTCGCAGGGGTACCGGTTCCCCAACCTGCAACAGCTGTACATCGGCACGGTGCACGGCGGTTCGGACCCCACCTTCCCCAATTCCGACCTGGACCCGGAAACCTCGAACAACTACGAGGTGGGGGCGCGGTATGACAATGGCGCGCTGAACCTGGACGTGGCCTTCTTCGTCTCCAACGCCGAGGACTACATCACCACCACCAAGGTCACCGGCGGCAACCAGTTCACCAACGTGGACGAGGCCGACACCTACGGCGTCGAAGCCTCGGCGGGGTATACCTTCCGCTCGCTGTTCCTCACCCCGTACGCCAGCGGCACGTGGCTGAAGCGACACTACGACTCCGGCACCCTGAGCACCTGGGACACCGGCCACCCCGAATACATGGGCCGCCTGGGCGTGCGCTTCGACCGCGACCTGCCGGAACGGAAGATGAACCTGTTCGCCGACCTGTACATGCGCGCCGCCGTGGACGCCCGCGAGGAATATTCCGACGGCACCCACGACAACTACGACGCCTGGGAAACGCTGAACCTCTCGCTGGGCACCAAGTTCGGCGAGGAACGCCAGCACTTCGTCAGCCTGAGCCTGCTGAACATCCTGAACAGGGACTACCAGACGGCGGCCTCGTCCATCGACGAGCCGGGCATGCACGCGGTGGTCAAGGTGGGAACCACGTTCTGATCGACGGATGGATTGCCGTTCAGTATTGAAAATGGAAATCGTTTTCAGTATGGCGAAAGCGGGTGCCGGGCAACCGGCACCCGAAACCCGCCGGGCATGGCCAGAGCCGCCGGACTCCCGGCCCCGGACTTCAACCTTACGGATGACGACGCATGAAGACGAACGCAAGCCGCCCCGGCGCGCCGCCCCCGCCTGTTCCGGGCGCACCGGTCCTGTCCCCACCGGCCCTGTCCGGCACCGCCCCGGGCCGGGGCAGGGCGCGCTACTGGGCCGTGCGCGAACTGGTGACGGTGGGCGTGTTCGCCGCCCTGACCAAGGTGTCCAGCCTGCTGGTGGCCCTGATGGGCGGCGGCATGAACCCGCTCACCCTGGTGCTCAAGAACCTGGTGTTCACGGTGCTGGCGCTGGTGCTGCTGTTCAAGCTGCGCAAGCCGGGCACGCTGCTGCTGTTCACCCTGGTCAATGTGCTGGTGTCCATGCTGCTCATGGGCGGCGGGTTCTTCCTGCTGCCGTCCATGCTGGCGGCGGGCCTCGCGGCGGAAGGGATCATCCTGCTTCTGGGCGGCTACCGCAACGAGATGGCCCTGGTGGCGGGCATCGCCTGCTACGACATCCTGTTCAAGGCCGGGTCGTTCGGCGTGTCGTGGCTGTTCGTGCGCGAACAGCCGGAACTTCTGTGGTTCACCGGGGTGGTGGTGGCCATCGGGTACGTGGGTGCCCTGGCCGGGCTGCCGGTGGGCCTGCGTTTTCTGCGGGAGCTGCGCCATGCGGGCATCGTCCATGAATGACCGGTGGACCGCCGGGGGTGCGGCCGGCGCGCGCGGCCGGGGCCTGATGCACCGGCTGGACGCGCGGACCAAGATGGCCGTTTCGCTGCTGGGGTCCGTGGCGGTGATGGTGCTGTCCGACCCCGCGGCGCTGGGCCTGCTGCTGGCCGCGTCCGCCGCCTACGCCCTGACCCTGGGCCGCTGGCGCATGCTGCTGGCCTGCCACGCGGGCATCGCGGTCCTGATGTGCGTGGCCTTCGGCCTGATGCACGCCATGCACCTGGCGGTGCCGCGCATGTCCCCGCTGGAGCCGGTGCGCCTGCTGGTGCCGTTCCTGCGTCTGGCCATCATGCTCAACGTGGTGCTGGCCCTGGCCCTGTCCACGCGGGTGCAGGCCATGCTGTCCACCCTGAAGTCGCTGCGGCTGCCGTTCTGCGTGTACATTCCCACGGCGGTGATGGTGCGCTTCGTGCCGTCGTTCGTGGCCGACGTGCGCCAGGTGTCCGAAACCTTGAAGACGCGCGGCTACCGGGTCAACCCGCTGTTCCTGCTGCGCCATCCGTTGTTGTCGATGCGCCTGCTGTTCGTGCCGCTGGTGTTCCGCGCCCTGCGCGCGGCGGACGAACTGGGCATCGCGGCGGAACTGAAGGGTCTGGGCTACGCCGACCGGCTGCGCCCGTGCCGCACGGTGCATCTGGCCCGGCGCGACTGGGCCGCCATGGCCGGGGCGCTGGCGCTGGTGGCGGCGGGCGTGGGGCTGCAACTGCGCGCGGGCTGGGGCGGGGGAGGCATGTTCTGATGCTGCGCCTCACCGACGTCACCTACACCTATCCCCACGCCACGGAACCCGCCGTGCGCGGTCTTTCCCTGCGGGTGCGCCCCGGCGAGGCGGTGCTGTGCACCGGCCCCAGCGGGTGCGGCAAGTCCACCCTGGTGCGCCTGGCCAACGGCCTGTGCCCCCACTACTACCGGGGGCGGCTGGAGGGCTCCGTGACCGTGGACGGCCGCCGCACGGCGGAAACGCCCCTGCACGAACTGGCCCGTCTGGCGGGCACCCTGTTCCAGGACCCGGAAAACCAGTTCTTCGCCCTGACCGTGGGCGACGAAATCGCCTTCGCCCACGAATGGCGCGGCAGCGAACCGGCCCGGACCCTGGCCGCCGTGCAGGAGGCCGCCCGTCGCTTCGGCATCGGCCACTTGCTCGACCAGTCCATCCACGACCTGTCCGAAGGGCAGAAGCAGAAGGTGGCGCTGGCCTCCATCCTGTCGCTGGGTCCGCGCGCCGTGGTGCTGGACGAGCCCACGGCCAACCTGGACCCGGAAGCCACGCTGGCCCTGGCCGAGGAAATCCGCGCGCTGAAGGCGGCGGGCATGGCCGTGCTGGTGGTGGACCACCGCCTGTACTGGCTGGAGGGCGTGGTGGACCGGGTGGTGGTGATGGCCGAAGGGCGCATCGTGGAGGAGGGGGACTTCTCCATCCTGCACGACGACGCGCTACGCCAGGCGCGCGGCCTGCGCGCCGCCCGCGTGGCCGACCCGCGCACGGCCCTGCCCGAGGCCAGCGGACGGGGCGACGCCCTGTGCGTGGCCGACCTGCGCTACGCCCACAAGCATGGCCCGGAACTGTTCCACGGGGCCTCGTTCCTGCTGCCGCGCGGGGTCATCGGGGTGCTGGGCGACAACGGCGCGGGCAAGACCACCCTGGCCCGGCTGCTCACGGGGCTGCACCGCATGCATTCCGGCAGGCTGCACCTGCACGGCGTGCCGGTGCGGCCGGACCGCCTGCTGCGTCACGGCAGCATAGTGCTCCAGAACACCGACCACCAGTTGCACATGAAGAGCGTGCGCGAGGAAATCGCCGCGTCCATTGCGGCAGGGGCTGCGGGGGCTGCGGGCAGGGCGGGGAACGGAACCCGCCCGGACTCCCGCCCGGCGACTGGCCAGACCTGCCAGACCGGCCAGACAGGCCAGACCGGGCCGTCCACGGAAGACGATCTGTTGCGCCTGTTCAATCTGGCCCATCTGGCCGACCGCCATCCCCAGTCCCTGTCGGGCGGGGAGAAGCAGCGGCTGGTCATCGCCTGCGGCATGGCCAAGCAGCCCGAGGTGCTCATCCTCGACGAACCCACCAGCGGCCTGGACGGCCACAACATGCGCCTGGTGGCCGACGCCGTGCGCGCGGCGGCCGCGCGGGGCGCGGTGGTGCTGCTGGTCAGCCACGACCTGGAACTGCTTTCCATCACCTGCGACGCCGCGCTGCGCCTGCCGCTGCGCTGCCCGCACACAACCAAGGAGAATCCCCAATGTTCGACCATCTCGTGACGCCGGAACTGCGCGACGCCGTGCAGGCCGCCGTGAAGGACAGCCCGGACATCATGCTGCACACCCTGGCCCAGCGCTGCAACGCGTCCGAGGGGGCCGTGGCCTGTGCCCTGCCCGCCGACATGCGCCGCTTCGCCCCGGCCGACGCCTTCGACGCGGTGTGGGAGGACATGACCGGCTGGGAAAAGGTGACCCTCATCGCCATGACGCCCGGCGCGGTGGTGGAGGTCAAGGGCAGGCTGCCCAAGGGCCGCCGGGGCCACGGCATGTTCAACCTGCACGACGCGGAGAATCCGCTGGGCGGCCACGTGTTCGTGGAGCGGCTGGGCGCGGTGTGCTTCCTGTCCAAGCCGTTCTTCGGGCTGGAGAGCCATTCCGTGCAGTTCTACGACACCGACGGCGCGGCCATGTTCGCCGTGTACGCGGGCCGCGAGGGCCGCGCGCTGATTCCCTCGGTGCGCGAGGCGTTCCTGGCCCTGCGCGACCGGGTGTGCGCCGGTCCGGCCCTGACAGCCGACAGCGTGGACGTGGGCAGGAACGCGGGCGAGGTGGCGGCATGAAATCGCTGGTCGTCTATTCCTCGCGCACCGGCAACACCGAAAAGGTGGCCCGCGCCATCGCGGACTGCCTGCCCCGGCCCTGCGACCTGTTGCCCGTGGACCAGGCCCCGGACCTTTCCGCTGGCGGCGGAACCCACGGCTACGACTTCGTGGCCCTGGGTTTCTGGGTGGACAAGGGCGGCCCGGACGCGGCGGCCGCCAAGTACATGCAGGCGGTGAACAACTGCCGGGTGGGTTTGTTCGGCACCCTGGGGGCCTGGCCCGATTCCGACCACGCCCGCGACTGCATCCGCCGCGCCGAAGAGATGATGGCGGGCAACGAGGTGTTGGGCTCGTTCTTGTGCCAGGGGCGCATCGACCCGGCCGTCATCGCCATGATGCAGAAGATGGCCTCGGACGCGCACCCGATGACCCCGGAACGCATCGCGCGCATCCGGGAAGCGGAACGCCACCCCGACGAGAAGGATCTCGCCGACGCGCAGGCCGCCTTCCGGGCCATGGCGGACCGGTTGGCCGCCACCGCCGCCACCGCCCCCGGAGACCCGGCATAGGGCCGGACCCGGAGCGCACCGGACGCCGCATTACCGCCGACGTGGCAAGGAGCACCCATGCATCTGCCTGCACTGCGTGAACATTCCGAAGACCGGGAGGGCCTGGGCGGCATTGTCGCGTCGCTGGTGATCCACTGCGGCGTGTTCCTGCTGATGGCCATGGCTCCGCTGGCGGCGCATCCGCCCCGTCAGCCCCTGCCGCTGGGCGTGGTGATGATGGACCTGCAAGGTCTGGCGCTGCCGGGTGGCGGTGGTGGCGGGGCGGCGTCCGCCGTTCCGGAATCCGCGCCGCGGCCGGTGTCCCGTCCCCGGCCGCAGGCCGCGCCTCCGGCCACGCCCGTGCCCGTGCCGGTCAAGCCTGCCGCCATGGTGACGGAGAACGCCGCCAAACCCGTGGCGGCGCGCAAGGTGGCCGCCAAGGCCGCGCCCCGGCCAGAGGTGCGGGACACGTCAGCCCCGAAACCGGCCCCGAAATCGGCCCCGGACCGGCCTGCCGCCCACCAGCCCCGCGAGGAGCGGAACACCACGGCGGGGCGGGGGGCGGAGTTCTGCGACACCGTGCCCGTTGCCGCAGCCTCCGGCGGTGCGCCGGGCGGTGTGGCGCGCGGCGCGGGAAGCGGCGGGCCGGGCAGTGGCGCGGGCGCGCCCGCCGCCGGGCATCCGGGCGGAAGCCCCATGGCGGACGCGGGCGAGACGCAGCGCATCCTGGCCGCCCTGACGGCGCTGGTGGAAAGGTACAAGGAATACCCCCGCGCCGCGCGGAGGGCGGGATACCAGGGCACCGTGGTCATGGCCGTGAAGCTGCGCAGCGACGGGGCCATCGACACCTGGAACGTGGCCGCGTGCAGCGCCCATGCCCTGTTGGACAGGGCCACGGAAAAGGCCTTCGCCCGCATGGAGGGGGTGCGCGTGGCCAACGTCAGCCTGCCCGGCGACATGCGCGTGCTGGTGCCGGTGCGCTACGAGCTGAACTGACGGGACTGACGGAATTGGGCATCCGGTCATGTCCCGTCATGTCCGGCAATGCCTGGCGATGCCGCCGCCGGGCGCTACCCGGTGCGGCCGCCCTTCCTGCGGCGCGGCGCGGCCGCGCGGGCCGGGCTGGGCAGCGGGGGGGCGTCCTGTTCCCGCGCCGCCGGACCGTCCATCTGCGTATCCGGGCCGGGGTGGGGCTTGCGGCGCATGTAGGCCGCGTAGTCCTCGCGCCAACGGTCCAGTTGCAGACCGGTGCGTTCGAGGTACAATAGGAACTGCCCCAGCCGCTTGATGACCTGCGCATCCACGGCGTGCTCCACCCGGCAGGCGGTGGCCTCGGCCAGTGGCCGGTCCAGTTGCAGCACGTCGCCGAACAGCCGGCGCAGGATCATGTTGCGGTGGGCGATTTCGCGCGCCAGCGGTTCGCCCTGCGGGGTCAGCCGCACCAGACTGTACGGCTGGTATTCGATGAGCCCCCGCGCGGCCAGGGCCTTCAGCGCGCTGGTCACCGTGGACCGGGACACCCCCTGGGCCTCGGCGATGTCGCGCGAGCGCGCCGCTCCGCGCTCCATCTCCAGGTGGAAGATGGCGACCAGATAATCTTCGAGCGTGTTGGACAGCGGGGTGTTCTCTGCCGACATGCCGGCCCCTTGCGTGTTGTGTTGTCCGCGCCGTGGCGCGCGTTTCGCCCCTGTATCGTAAAACACTTCCGGATGCACCCCTTGAACGCCACCATGCCGGGGCCCGCCGCCCCCAA
>JALHHV010000082.1:23327-24944 GCA_022837365.1 Desulfovibrio sp.
CCGACCCCACCGACCTCACCCACGGGGCGCCATCTGGTGGCCGCGCTGCTGCGCCCCCTGCGCGGCCGCTTTGCCCTGGGCATCGGGGGCAGCTTGTTGGCCCGGCTGTGCGACCTCATCCCCATGGCTCTGCTGGGCGTGGTGGTGGACGCCGTCACCGGAGGGCAGACCGCCCCCGCCACCTACGCGATGTACGGGGCCATGGTGCTGGGGGCCTTCACCGGGCTGGCCGTCTTCCAGTGCGGCAGCGACTACATGCTGGCCGACGTGGCCCAGCGGCTGCGCCATGCGTTGCGCATGGCCCTGTACGGCCACCTGCTGCGGCTGGACGCCGGGTTCTACGAAAGCCGCCGCAAGGGCGACCTGATGAACGTGGTCTCCGGCGACGTGGACACCCTGGAGGCCGTGGTGTCCGACACCCTGCCCGGCGCGGTGCGCGTGGGCATGATGGTCTGCGGCACCTACGGCTGGATGCTCTGGCTGGACTGGCGGCTGGCCGCGCTGCTGCTGATCCCGGTACCGGGCGTGGTGTGGCTGATGGTGCACTTCGCCCGGCGCATCCGGCCGCAGTACCTGCACGCCCGCAAGGCGGCGGGGGGCTTTGCCGGGGTGCTGGAGAACAGCCTGCACGGCGTGGCCGAATTGCAGGCCGCCAACGCCCAGGACCACGAAATGGAGCGGCTGCGCGTCCGGTCCGCCGAATACCGCGACGCGGGCATCGCCGCCGCGCGCACGCGGGCCCGGTTCATCCCGGCCATCTTCATCGCGGCGGGGCTGTCCTTCGCGCTGCTCATCGCCGGGGGCGGATGGCTGGCCGCGCAGGGCAGCGGCCCCAGCGTGGGCGCGTACACCACCTTCGTGTTCATGGGCATGCGGCTGGTGCTGCCCATCTTCGCGGCGGGCATGGTGGCCAACCAGGTCCAGCAGGCACGGGCCGCCCTGACGCGCATCGACGAACTGCTGCAAGCCCGGCCCACGGTGGTGGACGCCCCCGGCGCGGAGGATTTGCGCGAGCCGCCCCGGCGCATCGAACTGCGCGGCGCGGGCTACGGCTACGGCGAGGGCCATGGTGAAAGGGAAGACGCCCTGCACGCCATCGACCTGACGGTGACCGAGGGCATGTCGCTGGGCATCGTGGGTCCGTCGGGAGCGGGCAAGAGCACCCTGGTGCGCCTGCTGCTGCGCCTGCACGACCCCAAACGGGGCGAGGTGCTGGTCAACGGCCGCCCGCTGGGCAACTGGACCCTGGTCTCGTACCGGTCGCACATCGGCTACGTGCCGCAGGATCCGTTCATCTTCCACGGCACGGTGGAGGAAAACATCCGCCTGGGCGCGCCGCACGCCGACGACGCGGCGGTGCGCGAGGCCGCGCGCATGGCCGATGCGCACGACTTCATTACGGACCTGCCCGACGGCTACGCCACATTCATCGGCGAACGGGGACTGAAGCTGTCCGGCGGGCAGCGCCAGCGCATCGCCCTGGCCCGCGCCCTGCTGCGCGACCCGGCCGTGCTGATCCTGGACGAGGCCACCTCCGCCGTGGATTCGCTGACCGAGCAGCGCATCAAGCGCAATCTGGCCGGGCTGGCGGCCGGAAAGGAAGCCGGCGGGGACTGT
>JALHHV010000083.1:0-9926 GCA_022837365.1 Desulfovibrio sp.
CCTCCAACCCCAAGGAGCATCCCATGCCGCGCATCCTTCCCGGCAGCACGCCGGAGGCCGACATCTACTGCCTGACCGATGACGGGCTGTCGCGCGGGCGGTCCGCCGTGGACGTGGTGGACGCCATGCTGCGCGGCGGGGCGCGCATCGTGCAGTACCGCGAGAAGGACAGGCACGCCGGGGACATGTTGCGCGAGTGCATGGAGTTGCGCCGCATGACCCGCGAGGCCGGGGCCTGCTTCATCGTCAACGACCACGTGGACATCGCCGTGCTGTGCGATGCCGACGGCGTGCATGTGGGGCAAGAGGACTTGCCCGTGCAGGCGGTGCGGCAACTGGTGGGGCCGGGGCGCATCATCGGGCTGTCCACCCATTCGCCGGAACAGGCCCGCGCCGCCGTGGTGAGCGGGGCGGATTACATCGGCGTGGGTCCCATCTTTGCGACACAGACCAAGAAGGACGTCTGCGCCCCGGTGGGCTTCGAATACCTGGACTGGGTGGTGGCCAACATCGAGTTGCCGTTCGTGGCCATCGGCGGCATCAAGCTGCACAACATCGGGCAGGTGGCCGCGCACGGCGCGCGGTGCTGCGCGCTGGTCTCGGAAATCGTGGGCGCGGACGACGTGGCCGCCCGCTTCGCGGAGGCCCGCGCGGCGATGCGCGCGGTGCGGGGATAGCCCGGCCCGCACGTTGCGCCAGCTAACGCCATTCTCCTCCGTTTCCCGCCCAGTCACGCAAAAACGCGGCGCTCCCGAAAGGGCAGCGCCGCGTTGTTCATTGCATGCAGCAACGGCGTGACGTCTTCGTCTGCCGGGTGCGTTCCCGTCAGGCGATTTCCTCCAGCAGTCCGGATACGCCCGCCGAGGTCGTGGCGGAATCCGCCGAGGCGAACAGGCTGGCGAAGTCGAAGCCGCCCGCGCTGCCGTAGGCGTTCATGGCCCGCCGCAGTTCGGAGGTGGAAGCGTCGGACCCGTTCTCGCCGCGCGCCAGGCGCAGGGCTTCGGCGTAGCCGGGAATGGCGGCGGCCAGTTCCTCGGTGGAAACCATGCCGTCCTTGTTGGTGTCCAGTTCGTCGTAGTCTTCTTCCTCGTCGTCTTCGCCGGAAGAACCCGAGGCGCCGCTGGCCGACGAGCCGGAAACCGCCGCGCTCAGGCTGGAACCGGAGGTGGAGGCCACGCCGTTCTCGATGGCGGTGGACAGTTCGTCACCGGTGATCACGCCGTCGCCGTCCAGGTCGAACTGGTTGAAGGTCTCCTCGTCCAGGCCGGATTCCTTCAGGGTCAGGTCGCCGCTCTGGTCGCCGTCGGCCAGGCCCATGATCATGGCCGTAAGGGACGAATAGGCCTGCGCGGCGGCGTCGGACGCGGCCGAGGCGTCCACGGCGAGGGTGCCGTCGTCGCCGACGGTGGCCACGCCCGACTTCAGGGCGGCCTCCAGTTCGAAGCCGGTCACCGTGCCGTCGCCGTCGGTGTCCAAGGCGTCGAACGACTCCTGCTCCAGCCCCGATTCATCCAGCGAAAGCCCGCCGCTGATGTCCTTGTCCAACTGGCCCAGCAGCGAGGCGGTCTGCGCGAAGGCCGAGCCTTCGCCGCCGCCTTCGTTCAGCATGGCGATGAGTTTGTCGCGGTTGCTGAACAGCCCGCTGGCCTGGGTGGAGCCTTCGCTGTCGTCCGACCCGCCGAACAGGCTGGCGAGGGCGGACGTGGCATTCTGGGTTATCTGCGACGCCTGGTCGCTGCCCCAGGATGCCAGCAGTTCCTGTAACGTGGAACTGCTGGAGCTTATTCCCGATATGCTCATGAGTACCTCCTGACGTACCACATGTGCGCAGCGCCGTGCTCGCCCGCAGCCCGAGGGCAGGAAAAGCGTGCCGCACCATGCGGCACGGCCGCGAAAAAGCAAGAATCGCACCAACGGCAAAGCCTGCCGGGTGGCATGGCGTGGCGGGCCGCAACGAGCCCGCCCGGCAGGCGATCAGTGTGGCGGGGTGCCGGGGCCGCGTCAGGCCGTCGCGCCTGCTGCCCCGGTGGCGGCCTGCGCCGCCTCGGCAGCGGCGGCGTCCGCGAGCACGTCGGCAATGTCGCCCACGGCGCCGGAAGATGCGTCGGTAGTGCTGCCGCCGTCACCAGAGGCGGTGCCGCCGGTGGCCGCCACCGCGCCGGAGGTGCCGGTGGTGGCGCCCGTGCTGCCGGTGGGCGCGGTTTCGAACAGGGCGGTCATCAGGCCGCCCATGTTGCCCTCGTACCGTTCCACGGCCTCGCGGGCGGCCATGCCGTAGGCCCTGCGGCCGTAGCTGTTGCGCGCCACGGAACTCAGCGCGTGCAGGGCGCCCATGACGTCCAGCATCTGTTGCAGCGAGCCGCCGAACTCGTTGGCGGTGACGCTGCCGTCGCCGTTCGTGTCGATCCGCGCGAAGCGGTTTTGGTCAAGGCCGGATTCCGGCTGCGACAGCCCGCCGCTGTCGTCGGCGTCCAGATGATCCACGATGCGCTGGGCGATGCGCGAGGCCATGGCTCCCACGGTGCCCGCTGTGGTGAGCGTGGCGTCCGTGGCAGGCGCGGACGTTTCGCCCGTGCCGGTTGCATCATCGGCGCCGGAGCGCATCAGGCCGATCAACTCGTCGCGCTTGCTGCGCAGCCCGGCGCGCAACTCGCGTTTGCTGACGTCGCCGTCGCCGTCGCTGTCCAGCGCCGCAAAGGCCGTTTCGGACAGTTGCGCCTCGGAGGCGGAAAGGCTGCCGTCGTCGTCGGCGTCCAGTTCCTCCATCATGGCGCTGGCCAGCCGGGCGGTGGCCCTGCCCCTGCCGTGACACGGGTCCCATCCGTTGCGGAAGGCTCCTCCGCAATGCTTGATGCTCATGCGTACCTCCGTCTGCCCTCCCGGGTCTGCCCGGGCTTGGCCCGGGGCATCAAGCCGCAACACGAACGGCGGCGGAAGGTTTTGCCCGCTTCGCGGGCTGCGGAGGACGAGGCAAGTTCCGTTCCGGGAGCGTTATTTTCCCGGCGGCGGCACATTCCCCGTGGCGGGTATCCGGGCGGAAAACGCCCGGTCTATGAGACTGCCCGGCGGTATTCCCAACGCATCGGCTATGGCAAGGATGTTCAACAGGCACAGGTTGCGCTCGCCGCGCTCCACGCCGCCGATGTAAGTGCGGTGCAACTCCACTCTTTCGGCCAACTGTTCCTGCGACCAGCCGAGTGCCTCACGAAAGTGGCGGATTGCCGCGCCTAGCTCGATAAGGCATTGTTTTTCTTCGGCAGAGTATCCTGACATGGCTTCCTCCAATGGCTGAGGGAATCCATTCAGGTTCTGCGTTGACGACTATAAGTCTACAGACTATAAGTATCACACGCCATCTTCGATCCCTAAGGCCGAGTACGTAATTTTCTATTTCATGGGTAACGGCAAGGTCGCGATTCATGCGGCTTGTCTGCAAGCACACGCTTCGATGACGATGAATCTCGCCTTTGCTGATGGTGTATTGCGATATGCTTTTCCTCGCATGCGCAATATTTGCTACAAAATAGAACACAGGGTGTTGTGATCGATGATTCATATCTTGAAGCGCATTTATGAATATCAATTTCCTTTGTGATCTGCTTTCTGCACGGCAACGGTCTGTTTGTGGTGTGTTTATCGGACAAAGTCTCAATATCTTTATGATTGCTTTGGTTTTGATTTTGAAGGGTAATTTTGTCTTGCTGCGAGTGGTGTCTTGTCAGGTGTCAGGGGCATGAGGGCGAGTGGGCAGAGTATGTTCTGGAGTTTTTCATGACGTTAAAGATGAAGTTGATCGTGAGTTTTGCTGTCTTGTTGGTGCTTATTGCAAGTGTCGGCGGATCATCTTCAGTTCAATTGAAGGCTATTCTTGAAAATGTTGTAAAGGTTACTGATAACGTTCTTCCAAGTGTAAAGGCCATAGCTGATGTACGGGGCAACCTGAATGAGCTTCGCAGGCAGCATTTCCAGCATGTCATTGCCTCTGAAGAACAGGAGATGGAATCCATCGAGCAGAACCTGAAGGCCATCAACGGCAGGCGCATGGCCAACAGCACCATTTACGAGAAGCTCATCACCTCGCCGGAGGAGCGCGCGGCGTTTCAGGACTATCGCTCCAATATCGAAGACTACGTGAGCGGCATGCAACAGGCCCTGGCCCTCTCGCGCGACCACCGCGAGAACGAGGCCATGGAACTGGACAGGAAGGTGCTGCGGCCCAGCTTCGCGGCGGCCATGGATGCCCTGAGCCGTTGCGTGGAACTGAACGACCGCGATTCGGCGGCGGCCGGCAAGGCGGCAAACGACCGCGTCGCGTCGGCCCAGCAGATCAACATCGCGCTCGTGGCCGGGGCCTTGTTGATCGGCGCCGGGGCGGCCATGTTCCTGATCCGTTCCACCCTCAGCCAGCTTGGGGAAGACCCCGGCTACCTGCGGGGCGTCTCTACAGAGATCGCCGCGGGCAACCTGAACGTGGCCTTCCGGTCCGAGCGCCCGTTGTCCGGGGTGTACCAGGCCATGCAGGCCATGGTGGCCACCCTCAAGGGCAAGATAGCCGAGGCCGACGAAAAGACCGTGCTGGCCGAGGCCAAGGAGCACGAGGCCATGGCCGCCACCGCCGCCGCCGAGGAAGCCCGCAGGCGCGCGGAAAACGCCAGGCGCGAGGGCATGATCCAGGCCGCCCAGAAGCTGGAGGGCGTGGTCGAGGTGGTGTCCTCCGCGTCGGAAGAGCTTTCCGCCCAGATCGAACAGTCCGACCGGGGCGCGGAAGAGCAGTCCAAGCGGGTGGCCGAAACCGCCACCTCCATGGAAGAGATGAACGCCAGCGTGCTGGAGGTCGCCCGCAACGCGGGCACCGCCGCCACCTCGTCCGAGAACGCCCGCAACAAGGCCGAGTCGGGCGCGGACATCGTGAACAACGTGGTGCGCGAAATCTCGCAGGTGCAGCAGCAGTCCATGGACCTGAAGCGCGACATGGAAGACCTGGGCCGCCAGGCCGAGGCCATCGGACAGATCATGAACGTCATCTCCGACATCGCCGACCAGACCAACCTGCTGGCGCTCAACGCCGCCATCGAGGCGGCCCGCGCCGGTGACGCCGGGCGCGGCTTCGCCGTGGTGGCCGACGAGGTGCGCAAGCTGGCGGAAAAGACCATGCAGGCCACCAGCGAGGTGGGCAGCGCCATCCGGGGCATCCAGCAGGGCGCCCAGAAGAACATGGACAACGTGGACCGCTCGGTGCGGGCCATCGAGGAAACCACCCGCCTGGCCCAGGAATCGGGCGCGTCGCTGAAGGAGATCGTGGCGCTGGTGGATTCGGCCACCGACCAGGTGCGGGGCATCGCCACCGCGTCGGAGCAGCAGTCCGCCGCCAGCGAGGAGATCAACCGCGCGGTGGAGCAGGTCAGCACCATCTCGGCCGAGACGGCGCAGGCCATGCGCGAGGCGGCCAAGGCGGTGTCCGAACTGTCCAACCAGGCCCAGGTGCTGCGCCGCCTGGTCGAAGAACTGAAACAGGGGTAGGCGCGGCATGGATACCACCCACGAGACCATCGCGTCCGCCGTATCGGGGGCGTCCGGGCAGTTCCGGCCGGGCGGCGGGGACGGCACGCTGCTGCAACTCGTCACCTTCACCCTGGGCGAAGAGGAATTCGGCGTGGACATCCTGCGGGTGCAGGAGATCATCCGCATGATGCCGGTCACCCGCGTGCCCGCCGCACCCGCGTTCGTCGAAGGCATCATCAACCTGCGCGGCAAGGTCATCCCCGTCATCGACATGCGGGCGCGCTTCGGCCTGCGGGCCGGGGCCGCCGATGAAAGGACCCGCATCATGGTGGTGGAGATGGGCGGCCGCGTGGCCGGGTTCATCGTGGATTCGGTGTCGCAGGTGCTGCGCCTGCCCGCCTCCACGGTGGAAGCGCCCCCCGCCGTCATCGAGGGGGGCGGGTCCGACTTCATCCGTGGCGTGGGCAAGCTGGAAGGACGGCTGTTGCTGCTGCTGGACCTCGACCTGCTGCTGGGCGAGAGCGAGAAGGCCGTGCTGGACGGCATCCGGTAAACCGCCCGGACAAGATCGTTGGGGAGCAAGGCCGTCCCGACAAGATCGTTCAGGCGCAAGGCCACCCGGCCGACGCATCGAAGACTGCTCCGTGGGCGTGCCGCGCGTGACGGCGCGCAAGCGATCCCCCGCCGCGCCCGGACGCGCGGCAACGCCCGCGCTGCATGGCGGCACGTCGCCACCCCGCCTCCTCCCCGACATGGCGGGTCCCCCCCAAGGGCGACGGGCCGACCGCGAAGGCGCGGGGGCATGCGACATGCCCCCCGCCTTCGCCCCCTTTCCGGGGGAATGAAAAACGGCGCGCTTCCCTTGGGAGGCGCGCCGTTGCTTCCACGCCTCCTGGCCGGGGATGATGGCCTCGGCCACGCCGCGCTTCATGTCCTGCAACTTCAGGATCTTTTCCTCCACCGTGTTTTCGCAGATCAGCTTGTAGCTGAACACCTGCCGGGTCTGGCCGATGCGGTGGGTGCGGTCGGTGGCCTGGCTTTCCACGGCGGGGTTCCACCACGGGTCGTAGTGGATGACGTAGTCGGCCGAGGTCAGGTTCAGGCCCGTGCCGCCCGCCTTCAGCGAAATGAGGAAGATGGGGATCTCGGGCGTGTTGTTGAAGCGGTCCACCTGCTCGAAGCGGTCCTTGCTGGTGCCGTCCAGGTAGCAGAAGGGAATGGCGTTGATCTGCAACCACGAGCGGATGATGTGCAGCATCTGCACGAACTGCGAGAACACCAGCACCTTGTGGCCTTCCTCCACGATGTCGGTGATCATGTCCTTGAAGGCGTCGAACTTGCCGGAGGGCAGGTTGGTGGTCAGCCCCGGCATGTCCAGCTTCAGCAGGCGCGGGTGGCAGCATATCTGGCGCAGTTTCAGCAGCGCGTCCAGGATGGACATCTGGCTCTTGGCGATGCCCTTCTCGTCCACGTCGGCCATCACCTGCTCCTTCAGCTTGCGGGCAAGGGCGGTGTACAGTTCCGCCTGCTCTTCGGCCAGGGCGCAGTAGTAGGTGTTCTCGATCTTGGGCGGCAGGTCTTTCGCCACCTCGGACTTGGTGCGCCGCAGGATGAACGGGCGCACCCGGGTGCGCAGGTAGTCCAGCGTTTCGCTGTCGCCGTCCTTGATGGGCTTGATGATGCCCCGCTGGAAGGCGTGCTGCGACCCCAGGAACCCCGGCATCAGGAATTCGAACAGCGACCACAGCTCGAACAGGTTGTTCTCGATGGGCGTGCCCGACAGGCACAGCCGCATGCGGGCGTTGATGCGCCGCACGGAACGCGCCGTGATGGTGTTGGGGTTCTTGATGTTCTGGGCTTCGTCCAGGATGATCGAGTTGAACTCGTGCTCCTGCAACTCTTCCAGGTCGCGCCGCAACAGGGCGTAGGTGGTGACCACCAGGTCCGATTCGTCGATGCGGCGGAACATGCCTTCGCGCCGGGTGCCGTAGATGATCAGGCGGCGCAGCTCGGGCACGAACTTCTGGGCTTCGCGGTCCCAGTTGGGCAGCACCGAGGTGGGCACCACGATCAGGTTGGGCCCCACGGCCCCGCGTTCCACCATGTGCTGGATGAACGACAGGGTCTGGATGGTCTTGCCGAGGCCCATCTCGTCGGCCAGGATGCCGCCGAAGCCGTATTCGCGCAGGAAGTTGAGGTACGACAGGCCCTGCTGCTGGTACCCGCGCAGCGAGGCGGTAAGCCCCTTGGGCGGGTCGATGGGCCTGATCTCGCGGAAGTTGCGGATCTTGTCGCGCAGGCTGTTCCAGAACGGGTCGGTCTGGGCGTCGGGCAGGTCGTCCAGCAGGCTGTCCAGCACCGGGGCCTCGAACTGCTGGAACTGCTTCTGCGGCGGCTTTTCCGGGTCAAGGCCGAGGGCTTGCAGCTTGTGGGCGATGCGCTTCAGCCAGGCTTCGGGCAGGCTGGTGTACGAGCCGTCCTTGAGCTGCACGTAGCGCTTGCCCTGGGCCCACGCCTTCCAGATTTTGTCGATGGGCACCTTCTGGCCGTCGTATTCCACGGTGATGTCCAGCGAGAACCACTTGTCCTCCTCGCTGCTTTCCACCTTGGCCGTGATGATGGGCTGCGACAGGCGCACCTTGTAGCGCGACAGGGCCTTTTCGCCGTACACGCGGTACAGCTCCACCAGCTTGGGGTAGGCGTCGAGCAGGAAGTTGATGGCCTCTTCCGGCTCCAGGAACCACATGCGGTTGCTGCGCGGCTGAAAGCGCATCTCGGCCAGCAGCGCGGTGAGCGACGCTTCCTCTTCCTGATGGCGGCGGATGAGGCAGGTGTGCCCGTCGATGGTGTAGCTGCCGGTCTGGAATTCGGGGTTGGGGCCGGGCAGGTAGAATTCGCCGTGCACCGTCTCGTAGATGTTCTGGATCTCCAGGGTCAGCAGGCTGCCTTCCTCGTCCAGGAACAGCTTGGGGTTGTACGTGGCCGGCTGGAAGATGGGCTCCATGTGCTTCAGGAACTCTTCCTGCCCGTACAGGTCGCTGGTGGGCAACTTGGTCCACACCCGGTCGAGGAATTCGGAGATGTCCTCCTGCGGGATGACCGGGGGCTGGCGGACAAGGTCCTGCACCAGCTGCGAGTTCAGGCTGGTGTGCACGGGGTAGAACCCCTTGTTCCAGCACACCCACAGCGGCATCTGGCCGTGGAAGGTCACCTCGCTGCCGATGATGGAGAACGGCTGCTTGCCCTCGCGGTGCAGCATCACGTCGAACGAGAGCCCTTCGTCGGCCAGTTGCGGCTTCAGCTTCAGGCGCATGGAGGTGCGCTCGATGCGGCAGGGCTGGTCGGTGTCGCCCCAGAACAGGTAGTATTCGTTGCGGATGGCCCACAGGAACCAGGTCAGCAGTCCGTCCGGCACCTCGATGCGGTGGCCGTAGTAGTCCACGATCTGGCCGATCTGCTGCGCCACCTGCGCCAGCTGGGGCGAAAGCTCGCACCAGTCGGGGTTGCGCAGGATCTGCTCCAGCGTGATTTCATTATGCACCGTGGACAGGCCCGACTTGTTCTGGCGGCCCCGGAACAGCGAAACCAGCAGCCGCCCCGGCTCGGGGTGGAAGCGGAAGATCAGGTAGTGCTGGCCCGCCTCCGGCTCTATGGCGGTGGAGAAGAAGGCGCGGAAATTCTGCCGCCATTCGGTCTTGGGCCGGGCGGGTTCCTCGCCGCCGGAACGCGTTTCCAGCGACGACAGCATCTTGAGGGCGGTGGCCCCCACGTGCCGACACACGCCGGAGAACGAATCCGGGCAGTTGCAGTGGTAGGCGGTGGTGCCTTCGCCAAGGCTGACGGACAGCCTGGGCGAATATATCTGGAAGTCCTCCCCCTGGATGCTTCCCTCGACCTCCCAATAGCCGTCGGCCTTTTTCAGGCTCAGCTTCTGGACGCCGCCTTCGGCCAGGATGTCCTGCGACCCGTCCAGGATGTATTCCGGGATGGAATCATGGACGAAGTCCTGCAGGAGCGAACGGACGGATTGCTCCTCGTTCAGTTCCATATGCTCGTGTGCTCCTCTGGAGTCGCAACCGGAGGGGAGGCGCGCATGCCGGATGCGGGCGGGGCGCGCTTCGTGTGTGTCCCCCCGTACGAAGCGCAATTGACCATTTTAGTCCAAAATTGCGCCATTATCAATAGCACGGACGTTTGCTCACGGCGCGGGACAATGATATCCAACGCGCTCGGGGAAAATCCGCCGCGCCACGCGCGGGGATGCGCCCATGCCATCGTGAAATCATACCCCATCCACGGGAATAGGCAATAGCCGGAGGCAATCGCATGAACCGCACCGTCACGCCCGCGCCGCGCGCCGCGCGCGCAGGCTCGTTCCTTCTGGCGCTTTTGCTGTGCCTGCTGCTGTCCGCCTGCGGCGATTC
>JALHHV010000083.1:9973-10815 GCA_022837365.1 Desulfovibrio sp.
CCGTCCAACCTGCTGCCGTTCATCGCCTCCGACGCCTCGTCGCACGAGGTCAGCGACCAGATCTTCGTGGCCGCGCTGCGCTACGACAAGGACCTGAACATCGAGAAGTGGGCCGCCGCCTCGTACGAAGTGCTGGAGAACGGCACCCTGTTGCGCTTCACCCTGCGCGACGACATCCGCTGGGAAGACGGCAAGCCCCTGACCGCCGACGACGTGGAGTTCACCTACAGGCTCATGGTGGACCCCAAGACCCCCACCCCCTATGCCGAGGACTACCTGGCCATACAGGAGTTCCGCAAGACGGGGCCGCTGTCGTTCGAGGTGCGCTACGCAAAACCCTTCGCCCGGTCGCTGATCACCTGGATGCACGGCATCATGCCCAAGCACCTGCTGGAAGGGCAGGACCTGATGAACACGTCCTTCTCGCGCAAGCCCGTGGGCGCGGGGCCGTACCGGCTGAAGGAATGGGAGGCGGGCACCCGCCTGACGCTGGAGGCCAGCCCCGGCTATTTCCTGGGCCGCCCGTACATCGACGAGGTGGTCTACCGGGTCATCCCCGACCTTTCCACCATGTTCCTGGAACTGAAGGCCCAGCGCCTGGACATGATGAACCTGAGCCCGCAGCAGTACCTGCACCAGACCAACGGGGCCGAATGGGACATGGCCTGGCGCAAGTTCCAGTACCTGTCCTTCGGCTACAGCTACCTTGGCTACAACCTGGCGCTGCCGATGTTCAAGGACGTGAAGGTGCGCCAGGCCCTTGCCTGCGCCATCGACCGCAAGGCGCTGGTGGCCGGGGTGCTGCTGGGGCAGGGCATGCCCACCGTGGGCCCGTACAAGCC
>JALHHV010000084.1 GCA_022837365.1 Desulfovibrio sp.
CAGGGTGAAGGACACGCCGCAGGTCGTCACGCGGGCGGGCAGGGCGATGCCCGCAAGCCCGTGCAGCGGCCACTGCGGGGGCATGGCCAGCGGCACCAGCACCGGGCGGGGCGGCGTCACCGCGTGGCCGAACTGGCGGGCAATGCGGTGGCCGATGTCGGTGGCCCCGACCTGCGGCCAGGCCGGGCTGCCCGTGGCCACCACCAGCGAGGCGGCGCGCAGCCGGACGGGGGAGCCGGGGTCCTGCGCCGGGGCGATGGTCGCCACGAAGGCCGTGCCGTCGTGTTCCACGCCCTCCACGCGCTGGCCCAGCAGAAAGCGGCAGCCCGCCGCGCGGCAGCGCCGCTCCAGCAGGTCGGCCACGTCGTCGGCCGAGTGCAGGCAGAACAACTGGCCGTGCTCGCGTTCTTCCCAGGCGATGGAGTTTTCGGAAACCAGGCTGACCATGTCCCACGGGGTGAGCCGGGCCAGGGCGGACTTGGGGAAGTGGGGATTGCCGCCCACGTAGTGCTTCGCGTGCATCTCCAGCGCCACCGGCGATGCGCACCTTGCGCCCGGTGGCGCGGGCGTGGTCCACCAGCGTCACGCGGCGGCCGCGCCCGGCGGCGGTCATGGCGCAGAACAGGCCGGAGGCCCCGGCCCCCAGAATGATCACGTCGGTGGCGATCACGTCGGTGTCGATGACGTCGGTATCGGTGCGGGTCACGTGGTGCGGTGCGCCGGGATGCTCCCGGCGTTGCCGGAAGGTTGGGTTGAGGGGCGGGATGCGCCCGTGGCGGCACTCCTACCCGAGGCCGTTGAGGGGCGGGATGCGCCCGTGGCGGCACTCCTACCCGAGGCCGCGCCGCTTGTCACCCCGCAAGCCGGGGCGACGGGAGAGACGGGGCCGTTCCGCGCGCCCGTTCCGTGCGCCCGTGGTGCGCAACCGCCCATCGACAGCCGCCGCCGGGTGCCGTATGTTCGCCACCGCCGCGCCCCCCGTTGACCACGGCCATTTCGGGACCGCCCGAGACCTTCCCGGAAACCGCCCCGAGAATCCCCCCCGGCAGACTTCCCCGAGAATACTCCCAAGGACCGCCTCCCATGCCCGTCTCCTTCGCCTCCAGCTATCGCGCGCCGTTCTTCCTGCGCAACGGGCACGCGCAGACCATCTTTCCCGTGCTGTTCCGCCCCCGCCCGGAGGTGGAGCAGCGCCGCGAACGGTTGCACCTGCCCGACGACTTCATCGACCTCGACCTGACCCCCGCCGACCCCTTCGCCCCGTTCCGGGGCGTGGCGATCATCTCGCACGGGCTGGAAGGCCATTCGCGCCGCCGCTACGTGCAGGGCATGGCCCGCGCGCTGGCCGCCACCGGCTGGGACGTGGTGGCCCGCAACTTCCGGGGCTGCGGCGGCGAGACCAACCGCCAGCCGCGCATGTACCACAGCGGCGAGACGGAAGACCTGCACGCCACCGTGCGGTTCTGCCTGGCCCGGGGCTACCGCCGCATCGCGCTGGCGGGCTTCAGCATGGGCGGCAACCAGACCCTGAAGTACCTGGGCGAGAATCCCGGCCGCGTTCCCGCCGAGGTGGTGGGGGCGGTGGCCTTTTCCGTGCCGTGCGACCTGGTGGGCGCGGCCGCCGTGCTGGACCGCCCGGCCAACCGCATCTACATGGAATACTTCCTGCGCTCGCTGCGGGTGAAGATGCGCGAAAAGGCGGCCCTGTTCCCCGGCATGTTCGACCTGGCCGGGCTGGACGCCATGCGTACCTTCGCCGAGTTCGACGAGCGGTTCACCGCGCCGCTGCACGGCTTCGCTTCGGCCATGGACTACTGGCGGCGCAGCGGCTGCCTGCCGGTGCTGCACGCCATCCGGGTGCCGACCCTGCTGGTCAACGCCTGCGACGATCCGTTCCTGTCGCAAGGGTGCTTCCCCGAGGCGGAGGCGGCCCGCAACCCGGCGCTGCACCTGGAGATGCCGCGCGACGGCGGCCACGTGGGCTTCGTGACCCTGAACGGCGACAACCGCTACTGGTCCGAGGCGCGGGCGGCGGACTTCCTGGCGGGGCTGGGCGCGGAGCGGGCCGGGCACTGATCTGGGAGACCGGTGAATCCGCTAATTGAGCCGCCTGTTGTGCTCGGGCATGACCGCCAGCAGGGTGTCCTTGTCCATCGCCTCGGAGCGGGCCAGCAGGCTCTGGCCGCGCAGGGCGGACGCCCCGATGCGCCGCATCACCGACTGGTAGGCGGGGTGGGCCTTGTCGGGCAGCGTTTCCAGAAAGTCGTGCCGGTTCAGCAGGGTCAGCAGGCTGCGCACGGCCTCGGCCATTTCGGCCATCTCGGCGCACAGGTCGGCGCGCAGGTCCATGTCCAGCGCGGGCTTGGTGCCGTCGGTGCGGGTGGCCTCGCCAAGGCGGCGGAGCATGTCGCGGTCTTCGGTGGTCAGGTTTTCGGCGGCCTGGCGCATGATGTTGTCTTTCATGAGTGTGCCTCCTTGGGCTTGCAGCCGGAAAAGCAGGAAGCATGCCGTTTGCGTATCTCGTTGGCATGAAACGTGTTTGATGGCGCGCTGTCGGAAACCGGACGCGCGGGGCATGGCCATGGGGCGGGCGGCTGACGGCCCCGGCGCGCGTCGCCACCCGCAAACGAAAGGCGGCCGGAACCCTTTCGGATTCCGGCCGCCATGCATTTCGTTGCGGCGTGCCTTTCGGCCGCCCGCCGTGCAGTTGCGTTCCCCCTGACTACTTGCCCTTCTTTTTGGCGGCTTTTGGCGGCTTCCATCTGGTAGCGCTTCTGGGCGGCCAGGATGGTCTTGCGCAGGCGGATGGACTGGGGGGTGACCTCCACCATCTCGTCCTCGCGCACGAAGTGCAGGGCGCGCTCCAGGGTCATGGGCCGCACGGGGGTAAGGATGACGTTCTCGTCCTTGCCCGAGGCGCGCATGTTGGTGAGCTTCTTTTCCTTGGTGGGGTTTACGTCGATGTCGTTCTCGCGGTTGTGCTCGCCGCAGATCAGCCCTTCGTACACCGGGTCGCCGGGCACGCAGAACATTTCGCCGCGCGGCTCCAGGTTGAACAGGGCGTAGGCCACGGCGTTGCCCGAACGGTCGGACACCAGCGAGCCGGTGAACCGGGTGGGGAAGTCGCCGCGATACGGCTCGTACCCTTCCAGGTACGAGTTCATGATGCCGGTGCCCTTGGTGTCGGTAAGGAATTCGTCGCGGTAGCCGATGAGCCCGCGCGAGGGCACGGAAAACTCCAGCCGCACGCGGCCGGTGCCGTTGTTGGCGCAGTTGGTCATGCGCCCCTTGCGGATGGACAGCTTTTCGGTGACCACGCCCATGAACACCTCGTCGCAGTCCACGTACAGGTGTTCGATGGGTTCCAGGCGTTCGCCGCCTTTTTCGCGCATGATGACTTCCGGCCGGCCCACGCACAGTTCAAAGCCTTCGCGGCGCATGGTCTCGATGAGGATGGCCATCTGGAATTCGCCGCGCCCCTTGACGATGAAGCTGTCGCGCTCCTCGGAATCCTCCACGCGGATGGCCACGTTGGACAGGGCTTCGCGCAGCAGGCGTTCGCGGATCTTGCTGGACTGCACCAGCTTGCCTTCGCGCCCGGCCAGCGGCGAGGTGTTGATGGTGAAGCGCATGGCCACGGTGGGCTCGTCCACGCGGATGCGGGGCAGGGCGCGCGGGGCTTCGCGGGTGCAGATGGTGTCGCCGATCTTTACGTCCTCGATGCCCGCCACCACCACGATGTCGCCGGGTTCGGCCTCTTCGGCGTCGCGCAGTTGCAGCCCTTCGTAGACTTGCAGGCGGGTGACGCGCAGGGGGTTTTCCCTGCCGTCCTCGTCGATGCAGACCAGGGTTTCCTTGGCCTTGACCGAGCCGTGGAACACGCGGCCCACGGCCATGCGGCCGAGGTAGTCGGAATAGGCCAGGTCCGCCACCAGCATCTGGAAGGGCTCGGCCGGGTCGTGCAGCGGGCCGGGCATTTCCCGCACGATGGTCTCGAACAGCGGGGTGAGGTCGATGCGTTCGTCCTCCAGGCCGTGCATGGCCACGGCGTCGCGGCCGATGGCGTACAGCACGGGGAATTCCAGCTGTTCCTCGTTGGCGTCGAGGTCGATGAACAGGTCGTAGATCTCGTTCAGCACTTCCTGCGGGCGGGCGTCCTTGCGGTCGATCTTGTTGACCACCACCACAACCTTCAGACCCGCTTCCAGCGTCTTGCGCAGTACGAAGCGGGTCTGGGGCAGGGGGCCTTCCGAGGCGTCCACCAGCAGGATGGCGCCGCTGGCCATGGACAGGGCCCGTTCCACCTCGCCGCCGAAGTCGGCGTGGCCGGGGGTGTCGATGATGTTGATCTTCACGCCCTGCCACGTCACGGCGCAGTTCTTGGCGGCGATGGTAATGCCGCGCTCGCGCTCCAGGTCCATGCGGTCCATGACGCGGTCGTCCACCTGCTGGTCGGCGCGGAACACGCCGCTCTGGCGGAACATGGCGTCCACGAGGGTGGTCTTGCCGTGGTCGACGTGGGCGATGATGGCGACGTTGCGCAACCTGTCGTTGTGCACTGTGGTGCTCAAGGGAAATTCTCCTGGCGGGATGGGCTTCGGCCACGGGCGGGGCAGGGCCTCTGGCCCGGCGCGGCTGGTGGCTTGGATGGGAAGACGCGTTCCCGCATGCGGCGGGGAGGCGGGGCGGGGCGACGGCGCGGTGACCTTGCGGCGGAGCCCGGCGAGGGGCCATGCGATGCCGGTCACGGCGTATCGCGGAGGGCTTCCATACACCTACGCGTGCCGGGTGGCAAGCGTGTGTCGATGGGAAGGTATGATCAACCGTAATGACTATCCCCCCTACACCCTCTCCACCACCGCCGCCACCAGCCGGGTCAGCCTGTCCCCGGCCTCGCCCGCCACGCGGATGACCTCTTCCAGCGGGGCCTCGCGCATGCAGTCGGGCAGGTTCTTGTTGGTCAGGCACGAAATGCCCAGCACCCGCAGCCCCATGTGCCGCGCGGCAATCACCTCCAGCACCGTGGACATGCCCACGGCGTCGGCGCCCAGTTGCCGGTACATGCGGGTTTCCGCGGGGGTTTCCATCTGCGGGCCGGGCACGCCCGCGTACGCCGCACGCCGAGGCGCGCCGCCTCTTCGAGGGCGATGCGGCCCAGCGCCGCGTCGTAGGGGGCGCTCATGTCGGGAAAGCGCGGTCCCCAGGCGTCGTGGTTGGGACCGGTCAGGGGGCTGCGGCCGGTGAAGTTGACGTGGTCGGTGATCAGCATCAGGTCGCCCGCGTCCCAGCGCGGGTTCAGCGCGCCCGCCGCGTTGGTGATGACCAGGGTTTCGATGCCCAGCGCGGCCATGATCCGCACGCCCATGCACACGTCTTCGGGCGGGTAGCCCTCGTACAGATGGCAGCGCCCCTGCTGGAGCACCACCTCTACCCCGCCGATGCGCCCGAACAGGAATTGTCCCTGGTGCGAGGCCACCGTGGACTGCGGAAAGCCCGGTATCCGCGCGTAGGGCAGGGCAACGGGCGCGTTCAGGGCGTCGGCCAGGCCGCCAAGGCCGGTGCCGCACACCACGCCCACGCGGGGGCGGGGCGCGTGCCCGGTCTGGCCGGAAATGGCGGAGACGATAACGGATACGGAATTCTGGACATTTTCCGGGTTTTGCATAAGATCACCGACATTATTGATTGTGCGTGAACGGTGGGGGGCCACCAGACCGGTCGGTCCGGTCCGCACTGCCTGCGCCCGTGAGGGGGAACTTGGGGGCGCAGCACAGCGAACAGACGGGATGTTAGGCCGAACCTATGGATATAGCAACTTTTTTCGGGGTGCTCACGGGCTTCGGCCTGGTGGTCGGGGCCATCATGATGGGTCCCGAGCCGGGGAAATTCTTTGACATAGCAAGCGTGATGATCGTGTTCGGGGGCACCGCCGCGTCCATCCTCGTCACCTTCCCGCTCGAAGAGGTGATGCAGGCCGTGCGGGGCGGTTTCAAGGCATTCGGCACCAAACGGGTGCAGGCGCAGGACGTGGTGAACACCATGGTCCGCATCGCCGAGATCAGCCGCCGCGAGGGGCTCATCGCCCTCGAGAACGTGCAGACCGAAAACGCCCTCATCCGCAAGGCATGCCAGCTCATCGCCGACAATGCGGAATCCGGCCTGATCCGGGGCACCGTGTCCATCGAAATCGCCTCCATGAAGCGGCGGCACAACGTGTCCATCAGCGTGTTCAACCGGCTGGGCGGCTACGCGCCCGCGTTCGGCATGATCGGCACGCTCATCGGCCTGGTGCAGATGCTGGCCTCGCTCGACGATCCCTCTTCCATCGGCCCGGCCATGGCCGTGGCCATCATCACCACCTTCTACGGGGCGCTGCTCTCCAACCTGCTGTTCCTGCCCATCGCGGGCAAGCTCAAGGCGCGCAGCATGCAGGAGGAACTGCACCTGCTGATCATCTTCGAGGGGGCCAAGTGCATCCTCGAGAACAACAACCCCAGGCTGGTGTACGAGAAGCTTTCCTCGTTCCTGCCTCCCAAGGAGCGCAAGGATGGCCGATGACGACGAACTCGGCATGGAAATGGAAGAGGACGAGCCGCCCATGGGGTGGCTGGCGACCCTTGCCGACATCTCCATGCTGCTGCTGTGTTTCTTCATCCTGCTCTTTGCCCTGTCCACCATCGACAAGGCCAGGGTGACCGAGACCTTCGACGCCGTGCGCACCGTGTTCGGCGGCAAGGACACGGAACTGACCACCTCGGCGGTGCGTAGCGAGGATTCGGGCGCGCTGCTGGAAACCGTGCGCCTGCAACGCCAGATCGTCGAAGCCCAGCGCAACACCTATTCGGAAATGCGCACCTACCTGACCAGGAACGGCATGGAGGGCGTCATCGGCGCGGTGTTCGACGAGGGGGTCATAACCCTGCGCATTCCCGCCGAAGTCATGTTCGCCCCCGGCGAGACGGAGTTGAACCCCCAGGCCGAACGCTACCTGAAACCGCTGGCGGACCTGTTCGTGCGCAAGAAGGAACAGTCCATAAACATCCGGGGGTTTACGGACGACTCGCAACCCAGCCCAACGTCAAGATTCCGGGATAACTGGGAACTTTCTTCGTTGCGCGCGGTGAGCGTATTACGCTATTTCCTGAAAGCGGGCATCGACTCCAAGCGGTTGACAGCCACCGGGCTTGGTGAGTTAGACCCCCTGTTCCCGAACACCACGGAAGAGAACCGGGCGCGCAACCGGCGCGTGGAATTCATGCTGGAACGCAGGGTGACCAAATGACGCGGGGGACCTGCTCCACGACCCTGTACACAACCGGGGGGGCCGGGGATGGCGATGACACACGACGAATTTGAGGATTTCGATTTCACGCTGCCCTCGGACCACGAGGGCGAACGCCGGGCCTACCGCACGTCGGTGCCCGGCCTTGAAGCCAGCGTGACGGGGAAGGACGGCACGTTCCCCGTGGAAAACGTGAGCGCGGTGGGCATTGCCTTGCACGCCCCCGGCCACGCCTTCTCGGAAGGGGAGAACCTTCGGATCGACCTGCTGATCCTGGGCAGGCCCTACATCACCTCGCTGCCCGCCAGGGTGGCGCGGCTGGGTGGGACCGGCCTTGTGGGCTGCGAATTCGCCTCGCCGGACTTCTGGCAGGAATCGCGCCTGGACAAGCTGATCCTCGAGGTCCAGAAGCGGATGATCGCCCGGCGCAAGGCGGAATCCGAGCAACGTGATGCGCAGGCCGCCGGGCAGCGCCGCGACAGCGGGGCCGCCTCCACCGGCGCGGGCGGTTCCACCGGGTTCACGGTGGACAGCGCCGCCGGGACGGAACTGGACGCCTGACGGCCGTGCGCGGGCATGAGGGTGCCCGTGCAGCGGTGCGCGACGTTTTGGCGTCGCGGTGGCGTCGTGCGGCCCATGAAAATGTAACAACCATATCGAGGGACATTGGTGCAGACGAAAGACCACAAGGTGCTGGTGGCGAACAGAGGGGAAATCGCCATTCGCATCGTTCAGGCCTGCCGCAAGCTGGGCCTGGCTTTCACGTGCGTGTACACGGCGGAGGACGCCGCGTCGGGCCATGTGCGCATCGCCCGCGAACTGGGTGGCGACAAGAGCCTTTGCCGCGTCTCTTCCTATCATGACGCCAACGAACTGATGGCCGTCGCCGACGATGCGGGCGCCACCGCCGTGCATCCGGGCTACGGCTTTTTCGCCGAAGACTACCGCTTCGCCCGCCGCGTCTCCCAGCGCGACAGAAAGCTCATCTTCATCGGCCCCTCGTGGCGGGTGATCCGCGAACTGGGCGACAAGATCAACACCAAGCGCCTTGCGCGCAGCCTGGGCGTGCCCACCGTGCCCGGTTCCGACCGGCCCATCTACGACGAGATGGAAGCGGAAAAGGTGGCCCAGAGCCTGTTCGAGTTCCAGGAACAGCAGGGCATCCGCAAGCCGCTGGTGCTGGTCAAGGCGTCGGCGGGCGGCGGCGGCATGGGCATCGAAGAGGTGTACGACATCGACCTCTTCCGCTCCGTGTACCGGCGCATCCGCAATTACGCCCTGCGCCAGTTCAAGGACGAGGGCGTGCTCATCGAGCAGCGCATCCGCGACTTCAACCACCTGGAAGTGCAGGTGGTGTCCGACCGCAGCGGGCGCAACCCCGTGCATTTCGGCACCCGCAACTGCTCCATCCAGTCCACGGGCCTTCAGAAGCGCGTCGAAATCGCCCCCGGCTTCGACCCTTCGTCCATCGAATACGGCTTCGACGCCGCCCAGGTGCTGCGCGACATCACCAACCACTCGCTGGCCATGGCCCGCAAGGTGGGCTACGACAACGTGGGCACCTGGGAATGGATCGTCACCCGCGACGGCCGCCCCTTCCTGATGGAAGTGAACACCCGCATCCAGGTGGAGAACGGCGTGTCGGCCACCATCGCCCGCGTGCGCGGGCAGAAGGGCGTGGACCTCATCGCCGAGCAGATCCGCATCGGCCTTGGCGAACCGCTGGGCTACGGGCAGGAGGACATCACCTTCGAGGGCGTGGGCGTGGAATACCGCCTCATCGCCGAAGACCCGGACAACCGCTTCACCCCGTGGGTGGGCCGCGTGGACGGCTTCGGCTGGCCCGAGCGCCCCTGGCTGGCCATGCACACCCACGTGCCCAGCGACGACCCCTACGACATCCCCACCGAGTTCGACCCCAACCTGGCCCTGGCCATCATCTGGGGCAAGGACCTTGCGGAAGCCAGGGAACGCGGCGTGGAATTCCTCGACACGCTGGTGCTGGAAGGCGCCAACAACGCGGGCGAGCCGTTGCGCTCCAACGTCCGGTTCCTGCGGGACAATACCGGGCGCATCCTCAAGTTCTAGACGCGCCCGGCCGGTTTCCGGCTCCGTCGTCCCGGCCCCCTTGCGGGCGGCGCGACGCGTCCCGGCCCCGGCCTTTGCCGTCCGCCGCGCACCCGGGCGGACACGCGGCAGCCTTCGCCCGCCACGGCACCGGCGCGCGAACGCCCTCCGCCAAGCATGCTACCCGAACCCGCCGGAACTGCGGGGAAGCGACATATGGATACCGAAAAGAGAACGCAGCACCTTGCCGAACGTCTGGGATACATCCGCGACGTGTTCGGCGGAAAGCACAACGAGAACATCGCGCTCCTCGAATCCAAGTTGCAGGAATTCAACCTGCGCCTGTCCGAGGGCTCCATCAGCGACGAAAACGCCGCGCTGACCACCCTGGAAGACCTGTTCGACTTCGTGGAGCGCAAGCTGGAAGCCGAACTGACGCCCATGGACAAGGTGCGCATCGTGCGGCACCCGCAGCGCATCTGCCTGCGCGACATCCTGGAAAACGTCTACGACAACTTCACCGAAATCGGCGGCAAGGACGAGCACTCCATCGACCCCTCCATGCTCATCGCCCGCGCCTACATCACCCGGCGCAGCGGCAAGAAGACCATCAACCAGCCGGTTCTGGTCATCGGGCAGGAAAAGGGCCACGGAGAGGAATTCCGCAACGGCGGCTCGGTGAAGCCGTGGGGCAACGCCAAGGCCCTTCAGTACATGAAGGTCGCGGAAACCGAAGGCATCCCCATCCATACCTATGTCTTCACGCCCGGCTCCTACCCCGTGGAGGACTACCCCGGCGCGGCCCAGCAGATCGCCCGCAACCTGTACGAAATGGCGGGCCTGCGCGTGCCGGTCATCGCCGTGTTTTCCGAAGGGGGCTCCGGCGGGGCCGAGGCCATCGGCCTGGCCGACCGGCGGCTGATGCTTTCGCACGGGTACTACTCGGTCATCTCGCCCGAAGGCGGGGCGGCCATCGAAGGCCGCCTGCGCCAAGGGCAGCGCGCCGCGCCCGAACTGATCGAAAAGTGCGCCCAGCAACTGCGCATCACGGCGGAAGACAACCTGCGCATGGGCTACATCGACCACGTGGTGACGGAACCGCCCCTCGGCGCGCGCCCGTACCACTACGACTTCTTCCGGGGCCTGCGCCAGGAGATCATCCGCGCCACGGACGAGGTGATCCTGGGCGTGAAGGGCTTCGCCCCGTTCCGGGCCATGGTGCTGCGCCGCCGCCGCGGCAAGGCCGAGACCATGGACCTCGACAACATGTACGTGCGCTGGAGCCTGTCCGCGTCCGCCAAGGACCGGCTGGTGGGCCGACGCCACCGCAAGTTCAACCGCCTGGCCCGCAACGCCGCGCGCGACAGGCGTCCCGTGCTGCGCAAGCTGTCCAACATGGGCTGGGACGCCTGGTGGGACATCTACTCCTACTTCAAGTACGACCTGCTGCGTAAGCACCAGCAGAAGATCGCCTACCTCGTGGAAGAGGTGGAGGCCGAAGCCCAGGTGCTTATGGAGAAGGTGGCCGCCCCGTGGCGCAAGATAACCTGCGCCCTGCCCGGCGGCTCGTGCCAGAGCAGCGAGGAGACCGAGCGCGAACTGACCACCCTGTCCGACTGGGACGAGGAGGGCCAGCGCAACGGCAACTGGAGCTACGTGAGCCCGCGCGCCAAGGAAGACCGCGCCATCACCTGCCCCAACGCCGCCACCCACGGTTGTCTCGACCTGTGGGCTCCCGACCTGTTCGGCGAATTCGCCGGGGTGTGCACCTACTGCGGTCACCACTTTCCCATGGAATACCAGTGGTATCTGCACAACGTGTTCGACGAGGGCTCCATCTTCGAGTTCAACGCAGAGATCGAGGCGGGCAATCCTCTTGGTTTTGAAGGCTTCGACGTCAAGCTGGAGCAGGCCAAGAAGCAGACCGGCCTCAAAAGCGGCTGCGTCACCTTCGAGGCGCGCATCGACAACGTGAAGCTGGTGGTGGCCATGCTGGTGGCCCCGTTCCGGGGCGGCTCCGTGGGCGCGGCCGAGGCGCTACCCCTTCCTGGCCTACGTGCACGGCACCGCCGGCATCCGCATCCAGGAAGGCACCAACGGCGTCATCCAGATGCCCCGCTGCACCATGGCCGTGCGCCGCTACATCGAGGCCGGGGGCCTGTACCTGGTGCTGTACGACACCAATTCGTACGCCGGGCCGCTGGCCAGCTTCCTCGGCTGCTCGCCCTACCAGTTCTCCATCCGTTCGGCCAACATCGGCTTCGCCGGGCCGGGCGTCATCAAGGAGACCACGGGCGTGGACATCCCGCCGGACTACCACCGGGCCTATCGCGCCCTGTCGCGCGGGCACATCCAAGGCATCTGGGACCGCCGCGACGCGCGCGTCAACCTGAAGCAGGCCCTTCTGACCATGGGCGGCCGCAACCTCTACTACCGGTAGCCCGCGCCACGGCAAGGAACAGGTGAGACTGTGTTCGACATCACGCAATTGCTGGATGAGATAAAGGCGTCTCCCTACGAGGAGATCGTCGTCACCGCGCCGCACACCGGCGTGGTCACGTTCGCCGACGTGCGCGAAGGCGCCCGGGTCATCGGGCCTTCCGGCACGTGGAAGGAAAAGAAGGGCACGCTGCTCGCCACCATCGAGCGCGAGCGCAACCAGAAGCCCATCCACGCCGTGGAAAAGGGCGAGGTCAAGGAAGTGCTGCGCCATCTGGAAGGAACCTTCGTCGAGGCGGGCACCCCCCTCGTGCGGCTGCGCCACTTCCTGTCACGTGACGAGGTGTTGGCCATCATCCTGAAAAAGGCCCTGCACCTCTTCGTCGCGCCGGAACGCGCCAAGTACTACTTCGCGCCCGACGTGGACAAGAAGGTCAAGGCTTCCGGCCCGCGCTCCGTTTCGCTGCACGAGGGCATGGACCTGTTCATCATGTCGCGCATGAAGCGCGAGGCCGGGCTGGCCTATTCCGGCCCCAGCGGCGTCATCTACGCCGTGTACTTCCAGCACAACGAGAACGTGGATGCGGGCCAACCCCTCATCGGCGTGTGCCCGCCGGACCAGCTGTCCCTCATCGAGGACGTGGTGGCCCGCGTGCAGACCGAGTGGGAAGAACGGGAGTAAGCCATGGGCAAGGTGTTGCAGGTGCGCGTGTGGGCATCCACCTACCGCAACGAGGACGTGGAAAAGGCCTGGCCGCTGCTTGTGGCCCTTGTCTGGCCCGAACCCTTCGTGCGGCCCGTGGCCGGGGATATTCTGGGACCCGCCGACCGGCGCGGCGTTCTGGAACTGGTGCAGGCCCTTGACGACGGGCTGCGCTTCGCCGGGTGGGACGCCCCCGTGCGCGACGCCCTGGCCGACCGCGTGCCCGCCATCGTGGCCCTGCGCGACAAGTTGGACGCCGCCCTCGCCGAATGGGACGCCCGCGCCGCCAACCGCATCACCGACGAGCTTGAAGAAGCCCTCGATCAGGCCGAAAAGGCGCTGGCGAAGGCGCAGTAAGAAAAGAGCAACAGCCTGAAAGAACAGAAGAGATAACGGGGGGAAGGGGAGGACACTTTGAAAAGTGCCTCCCCTTCCCCCTGACCCCCTTCCCCTCCCACAAACTTTTTCATTGTGGAGTGGGAGCCATGAGCAGAGCGGGGCGAAGAAACGCCGGGCCGGGGCAGGGCATCGCCACGTTTCGCTGTCCGCCCCCGTCGAGCGCCGAGGTTGCGACAAAACGCATCCCACGGTATCACCCCACAGGGGCAGGGCATGCCCTCCCTCCTGCCACAGCCAACGCCAGCCCATCGCAAGGAAACAGATATGCTCAACAAGGTCATGCTCATAGGACGTCTCGGCCGCGACCCCGAACTGCGCTACGCCCAGAACGGCACCCCCATCGCCAACCTGCGCATCGCCACCGACGAATCGTACACCGACCGCGACGGCAACAAGGTCGACCGGGTGGAATGGCACACCGTGGTGGTCTTCCAGCGCGCGGCGGAAAACTGCGCCAACTACCTGGGCAAGGGCAGCCTGGTCTTCGTCGAGGGCAGCCTGCAAACCCGCAAGTGGCAGGACCAGAACGGCCAGGACCGCTATTCCACCGAAATCAAGGCCCAGCGCGTCCAGTTCCTCGACCGGCGCGGCGAGGGCGCGGGCGCTCAGCCCGCCGAAGGCGGCGGCGCTCCCCGCCGGTCCTATCAGCAGCCCTCCGGTCAGGGGGGTCAGGGCGGCGGTCAGGGTGGTCAGGGCGGCCAGCGCCGCAATCAGGCCCCGCAGGGCGACCCCTACGGCGGTGCGGACGAGGACCTCGGCCCGGCCTTCCCCTCCGAAGCCAGCGGTATGGACGACGTGCCGTTCTAGGGACACCGCCCCATTCCAGCTTGTTCGTTCGGGGCCGCCGCAGGGCGGCCCCTTCGCATTCCCAGCCCCGGCGGCCCGCGCGGTCGCCGGGGCTTTTTCGCCAGATGCGGTGCAACCTGCCGATATAGCGGGAGGGATTTTTTGAGGCCAAAAAATACTGTGCGCCATATCAATTTTTGGTTGCCATGACGCCGAAATGTGACATATGTACAGTCTGTGAACAAAAGTGCCGGCAGGCCGCGCGCCATGACGAAAGCCGGTGGTCCACACCGCTTCCGGGCACGGAACAGGGAACGCGCGCATGGTCTGCGGGGCTTGCTTTCGCCGCCGTGCGCGGCAGGAGACGCAGATGATGCACGACCCCATGGAACGCGCGCTGCTCAGCCGCATCGCATGGGCTTATTACGTCGAGGGCATGACCCAGTCCGACGTGGCCGACTGGCTGGGCATCAGCCGAGTGCGCGTCAACAGGCTGCTCCAGGTCTGCCGCGAGGAAGGCTACGTGCAGATCCTGGTCAACGCCGACCGGGCCGTCTGCTACGAGCTTGAGCGCAGCATGGAGGCCGCCTTCGGCCTGCGCCGCGCCGTGGTCATCCCCACGCCGCCTTCGCAGAAATCGCTCAACCGCAACCTGGGTGCTGCGCGACGGTTCCTCGCTGGGCCTCGGCTGGGGCACCACCGTCGCCGCCGCCGCCACCTCCGTGCCGCGCAAGCCCGCCCAGGGGTTGACCGTGGTTTCGCTGTACGGCGGCCTGCCCTACAGCGTGGTGATCAACCCCTACGAGATAGTGGCCACCTTCGCGCGGCGGCTGTCCGCCTCGCAGACCTACTACATCGCCGCGCCCATGTTCGCCCCCAGCCCGGAATCGTGCCGCCTGCTGAAGTCGCAGGAGCTGTTCCGCTCCGTGTACGCGCGGGCGGTGCGGGTGGACGTGGCGCTCATCGGCATAGGCCAGCTTGCCTCCGACGCCACCAACGCGGTGCTCGGCGCCATAACCCAGGACGACGTGCGCTCGTTGCAGCGCACCACGGCCGTCGGCGAGGTGTTCGGCACCTTCGTCGACGCTTCCGGCGTGCCCGTCGAGCACCCCATGAACGCCTGCTTCATGGGGCCCAGCCTCGACGAGGTGCGCTCCATACCGATGACCAT
>JALHHV010000085.1 GCA_022837365.1 Desulfovibrio sp.
CTGCTCTCGCCGGGCGCGCTGTGCCTGCTGGGCCTGCGCTGCGTGGCCGTGATGCCCTACTGGCTGGTGAACCTGCTGTTCGGGGTCACCGCCATGCGCCTTTCCACCTTCGCCACGGTCTCGCTGGTCGGCATGGCGCCGCTGAACGCCATCTATGTGCATGCCGGGGCGGAACTGGGGCGCATCCGCCACCTCGGCGACATCCTGTCCCTGCGCACCGGCCTTGCGCTGTGCCTGCTGGCTGTGGTCCCGCTTGTGCTGCGCCGGGCGTTATGCGCGTTGAAGGCCCGGCGGCGGGCGGGCACGGCGTGCGACATTCCTGGCCGCATGGAATGACATCGCCTGCGTACGCGTTGCCAACCATATCACCCGGTGTTATGGTTTCTCATGCAACGCGTCTTCAAGACACGCCACTTCATGCGGTGGGCGCGCAAGGCCGGCTTGCCCGACGATGCCTTGTGCAACGCCGTCCATGAAATAGCACACGGGCTCGTGGACGCGGACCTGGGCGGCGGCGTGCTGAAAAAACGCGTGGCCTTGCCGGGGCGCGGCAAGCGGGGCAGCACCCGCACCCTGCTCGCCACCAACCGGGACACCCGCTGGTTTTTCGTCTTCGGGTTCGAAAAGAATGCCCAAGACAACGTCACACCGGAAGAACTCAAGGCCGTGCACGCCCTGGCCGATGACCTGCTGGCCCTTTCCCCCCAGGCTCTCGACGACGCCACGCAAACCGGAGCCCTGACCGAAATATGCCGCGAACCATGACGGAGGCCGCCATGCCCGCCACCACCTGCAAGAGCACCCCGGCCAAGCCCGGCCGGACCACGGGCAGCGCACTGCTGGACGCGGTGCACGAAACCGCGCGCGACCTGCACGAGGCCGGGTTCATCGACAAGCGGCGCATGCGCGACTACGACGTGCTGTGCCTGCCGCCTGTCCCGCACTACGGGGCGCCGGACATCAAGGCCCTGCGGGAACGCCACCGCCTGAGCCAGACGGTGCTGGCCATGCTGCTGAACACCAGCCCGTCCACGGTGCGCCAGTGGGAAATCGGAAAGAAGCACCCCAGCGGCCCATCCCTGAAGCTGCTCGACCTTCTGGAACGCAAGGGACTGGACGCGCTGCTGTAGGCGCCGCCGTTATCCCCGCCCCTCGCGCCCCCCCCCGCCTTCCCCGGTTGCCAGCGCGGCGGGATTTGCCTACACTCCCGCCCTGTCGCCCGCGCACGGCCCGCGCGAGGCGGCTCCGGCATCATCGCAACCCACCGCAACCAACGGCACCCCACATGCGCAAAGCCTCCATCGGCATCACCCCCGAAGGCGTCCCGGCCATCGGCCTGTGCGCCCTGGTCACCCTTTCGCTGGCCATGCTCGGCTGCGCCACCGGCAGCTTCGTGTTCATGCTGCTGACCTGGTTCTGCTGCCACTTCTTCCGCGATCCGGAGCGGGTCGTCCCCACCGCGCCCGGCCTTGCCGTCAGCCCCGCCGACGGAAAGGTGGTGCGCGTGCAGACCATGCCCGATCCGTTCACCGGCCAGCCGCGCACCACGGTGTGCATCTTCATGAACGTGTTCAGCGTGCACGTGAACCGCGCCCCGGTGGCGGGCACGGTGACCGACATTGCCTATCATCCCGGCAAGTTCCTGAACGCGGCGTGGGACAAGGCGTCCACCGACAACGAGCGCTGCGCCTACCGGATGACCGGGGAAGACGGCTCCGCCTGGACCTTCGTGCAGATCGCGGGGCTCATCGCCCGGCGCATCGTGTGCCGCACCGATGAAGGCGACGCGCTGGCCCGTGGCGAACGCTTCGGCATGATCCGCTTCGGCTCGCGGGTTGACCTTTACCTGCCGGACGACTATTCTCCGTCGGTGAACGTGGGTGAGCAGGTGTTCGCCGGGCAGACCGTCGTGGCGCGCCGCAACGCCTGATCCCCCTCCAACCATCCGGATTTCTTACCGCAAGAAGGCACAGGACAGCCGCAAGGCCATGGAACAGCCCGCCCGCCCCATCCACAAGGGAGTGTACATCCTCCCGAACCTCTTCACCACGGCAAGCCTTTTCGCGGGCTTCCTGGGGATGTTGTGGGCCGTTTCCGGGCGGTACGAGGACTGCGCCATGGCCATCCTGTTCAGCGCCCTCATGGACGGCCTGGACGGCAAGGTGGCCCGCCTCACCAACACCGCCAGCGAGTTCGGCGTGCAGTACGATTCGCTGTGCGACCTGGTGGCCTTCGGCGTGGCCCCGGCCTTCATGATGTACCAGTGGCAGCTGAACCAGTACGGCCGCCTCGGCATCGCCGCCGCGTTCCTGTTCGCGGTGTGCGGCGCGTTACGCCTTGCCCGGTTCAACATCTCCACCGCCACCACCTCCAAGAAGTTCTTCATCGGCCTGCCCATTCCGGCGGCCGGCTGCGCCGTGGCCACGCTGGTGCTGTTCAGCCCCTACGTGCCCGAGCAACTCGCGGGCGTCTTCCCGCGCTTCTGCCTGGCGCTCGCCTTCGTGCTCGCCTTCCTCATGGTGAGCCGCGTGCGCTACGCCTCCTTCAAGGAATACGGGCTCATCAAGGCCCATCCGTTCAGTTCGATGGTTACCGCCATCCTGCTGTTCGTACTCGTCTCCTCCGAACCCAAGCTCTTGGGTTTCCTGGTGTTCGCGGGCTACCTCATCTCCGGTCCCGTGTATACCTTCGTCATCATTCCCCGCCGCAATCACAAGCTACTACGCAGCCTATCCTAGGGTTGTCGTAGCAGCGCCCCGTACCTCCGTGTCAGGAACGCACGCCGTTCCCGGGCGGACGCGTACCCTCCTCTCAGCCAGAGTCCCGTCTCCCGGGCCGGCGCGCAGCTAACGAACAGATGCAGCATTCCGTCAGGCGCACACGCCGCCCGTGACGGCCGCGCATCAGCGCCATCGGCCCCGCCCCCAACCAACACGGGCACGGACCGCAGCAAGAGGAGCACGAATCATGTCCACCACGTCCCCCGCCTCCGGCACGTCCCCCATCGCCCCCATTTCCGGCGACCGCATCCGCATTTTCGACACCACCCTGCGCGACGGCGAACAGTCCCCCGGCGCCACCATGAACCTCCAGGAAAAGATCCGCCTGGCCCGCCAGTTGGAAACCCTTGGCGTGGACATCATGGAAGCCGGGTTCCCCGCCTCCAGCCCCGGCGACTTCGAGGCCGTGCAGGCCATCGCCCGCGCCGTGAAGGGCGTGGAGGTGGCGGGCCTGTGCCGCGCCATGGCCAGCGACATCGACCGCGCCTGGGAAGCCATCAAGGTGGCCGAGGCCCCGCGCATCCACACCTTTCTCGCCACCTCGCCCATCCACATGCAGCACAAGCTGCGCAAGGAACCGGACCAGGTACTGGAAATGGCCGTGGCCGCCGTGCGCCACGCCGCCAGGTATACCAGCAACGTGGAATTCTCGGCCGAGGACGCGTCCCGCTCCAACCCCGACTTCCTGGTGCGGGTGTTCGAGGCGGTCATCGACGCCGGGGCCACCACCATCAACGTGCCGGACACCGTGGGCTACGCCCAGCCCGAGGAGTACGGACGGCTGATCCGGTACGTCATCGAGAACACCCGCAACAGCCACAAGGCCGTGTTCAGCGTGCACTGCCACGACGATCTCGGCCTTGCCGTGGCCAACACCCTGGCCGCGCTGAAGGCGGGCGCCCGCCAGGCCGAGGTGACCGTGAGCGGCATAGGCGAGCGGGCGGGCAACACCTCGCTCGAAGAGGTCATCATGGCCCTGCACACCCGCCGGGACTACTACGGCCTCGACTTCGGCATCGCCCCCGAGCAGATCTTCCCCACCTGCCGCCTGCTGTCCATGATCATCGGCCAGCCCATTCCGCCCAACAAGGCCATCGTGGGGGCCAACGCCTTCGCGCACGAATCGGGCATCCACCAGGACGGCATGCTCAAGAACCGCGAGACGTACGAGATCATGACGCCGGAATCCATCGGCAAGACCAAGACCGACCTCGTCATCGGCAAGCATTCCGGCCGCAACGCCGTGAAGAACAAGCTGGACGAACTCGGCTACCGGCTGGAGGAAGACCAGCTGGTCACCGTGTTCGAGGCGGTGAAGAAGCTGGCGGACAAGAAGAAGCAGATTTATGACGAGGACATCGAAGCGCTGGTGCTCGAAGAGGTCTACCGCCTGCCCGACCAGTACCGGCTGGTGAACCTTTCCGTGCAGTGCAGCGACACCGGCATGCCGCCCACGGCCGCCGTGGTCATGGACGTCATGGGCGAGACCAGGCGCGCCGCCGGGTTCGGCGTGGGTCCCATCGACGCGGTGTTCAACGTCATCGGCTCCATCGTGGGCCGCACGCCCGTCCTTGAGCGGTATTCGGTCACCGCCATCACCGGCGGCACCGACGCCCAGGGCGAGGTTACCGTGCGCCTGCGGCAGAACGGCGGAAGCGCGGTCGGACGCGGGTCCGACCCCGACATCATACTGGCCAGCGCCCGCGCGTACGTGAACGCGCTGAACCGCCTGGCAAAGAAAGAAGAAGAGCAAGAGAAGGAGGGCATCTAGATGGCACATACGCTTGCGCAGAAGATCCTGCAGGCGCACACCGACGAGGCGATCACCGCCGCGGGGCAGATCGTCCGCTGTCGCGTCTCGCTGGCTCTGGCAAACGACATCACCGCTCCGCTCGCCATCAAGTCCTTCCGGGCCATGGGGGCGAAAAGGGTGTTCGACCGCGACAAGGTGGCGCTGGTCATGGACCACTTCACCCCACAGAAGGACATCGCCTCGGCGCAGCAGGTGAAGCTGTCCCGCGAATTCGCGCGGGAAATGGGCATCACCCACTACTACGAGGGCGGCGACTGCGGTGTGGAACACGCCCTGCTGCCGGAGCTGGGCCTCGTCGGCCCCGGCGACGTGGTGGTGGGGGCCGACAGCCACACCTGTACTTACGGAGGGCTGGGCGCCTTTGCGACCGGATTCGGGTCCACCGACGTGGCCGGGGCCATGGCCCTTGGCGAAACGTGGTTCAAGGTGCCGCCCACCATCCGCGCCACCTTCACCGGTACGCTGCCCAAATGGGTGGGGGCCAAGGACCTGATCCTGCGCCTCATCGGCGAGATCGGCGTGGACGGCGCGCTGTACCGCGCCCTGGAATTCGACGGCGCGGCCATCGAGGCCCTTTCCGTCGAGGGCCGCATGACCATCGCCAACATGGCCATCGAGGCGGGCGGCAAGGCGGGCCTGTTCGCCGCCGACGCCAAGACCCTGGCCTACACCGCCGCGCGCGGCCGCAAGGACGTGGCGCTGGCCGCCGACCCCGGTGCGGCCTACGAGCGCGAACTGGTCTTCGACGTGTCCGGCATGGAACCCGTGGTGGCCTGTCCCCACCTGCCCGAAAACGTGAAGCCCGTGGGCGAGGTGAAGGGCGTGACCCTGGACCAGGTGGTCATCGGCTCGTGCACCAACGGCCGCATCAGCGACATGCGCGAGGCCGCCGAAGTGCTGCGCGGCCGCAAGGTGGCCAAGGGCGTGCGCTGCATCGTGCTGCCCGCCACCCCCGGCGTGTGGAAGGAAGCCCTGAAGGAAGGGCTGATCGAGACCTTCATGGACTCGGGCTGCATCGTGGGCCCGGCCACCTGCGGGCCGTGCCTTGGCGGGCACATGGGCATCCTGGCCGACGGCGAGCGCGCCATCGCCACCACCAACCGCAACTTCCGCGGGCGCATGGGCAGCCTGGAGTCCGAGGTGTACCTGGCAAGCCCGGCCGTGGCCGCCGCCTCGGCCGTGGCGGGCGTCATCGCCCACCCCGGCAGCCTGTAGGGCCAGGACCGTACCACACGCCATTTACGGAGGTTTACGCACCATGAGCTACACCGGCACCGCCCACAAGGTGGGTGAGCATATCGATACCGACGCCATCATCCCCGCGCGCTTCCTGGTCACCACCGACACGAAGAAGCTGGGCGAAAACTGCATGGCCGGCCTTGAGGAAGGCTGGGTGAAACGGGTGAAGCCCGGCGACGTGATGGTGGCGGGGCGCAACTTCGGTTGCGGCTCGTCGCGCGAGCACGCGCCCATCGCCATCCTGGGCGCGGGCATGCCTGTGGTCATCGCGCACAGCTTCGCGCGCATCTTCTACCGCAACGCCTTCAACATGGGGCTGTTGCTGCTGGAAGTGGGCGACGAGGTGGACAAGATCGCCGACGGCGACACCGTGGAGGTGGACGCGGCCAAGGGGCTGATCACCAACCGCACCACCGGGGCCACCATCACCTGCCCGCCGCTGCCCGCGTCCATGCGGGAGTTGCTGGATAAGGGGGGGCTTGTCCCCTACGTCAAGGAGCGGCTGGCATAGCCGAAAGCGTGCTTTTGCTCTCTGGCTGCGTCAGGCTCGGTCAGGCTCGTTCCGTGCGGCGGTCACATATGACAAAATATGCTCCCACCGCCCGGAACTCGCCTTCCTTGCCAGAGAACAAAATCCCTCGAATGCCGGTTTTGCAGGCGCGAGGGAAAAAAGGCGGAAGCGAGAGACGCCAATCCTGACCATTCCGGCGGCGGGCCGTACAATCCGCCGCCGCATCACCCATAGCGCGCATCGGTCATCGAGAAGGGATATCCAGATGGACATGAAGATCTGCCTGATGCCGGGCGACGGCATCGGCCCGGAAATCGTGGAACAAATTCGGCCACACCGTCAGCTACACCAACGCGCTCATCGGCGGCGCGGCCATCGACGCCACGGGCGGTCCCCTGCCGGACGAAACCGTGGCCGCCTGCAAGGCCGCCGACGCCGTGCTGCTGGGCGCGGTGGGCGGCCCCAAGTGGGATACGCTGCCCACCGCCATCCGCCCGGAAAAGGGGCTGCTGGGCATCCGCAAGGCGCTGGGGCTGTTCGCCAACCTGCGCCCGGCCACCCTGCTGCCCGAACTGGCCGGGGCCTGCCTGCTGCGCGCCGACATCGCCGCGCAGGGCCTGGACGTGATGGTGGTGCGCGAGCTGACCGGCGGCGTCTACTTCGGCGAGCCGGTGTGCGAGGAAGAACTGCGCGACGGCCTGCGCACCAGCTACAACACCATGATCTACAATGAAGAGGAAGTGCGCCGCATCGCCCGCGTGGCCTTCGAGGCGGCCCGCAAGCGCAACAAAAAGGTCTGCTCGGTGGACAAGGCCAACGTGCTGGCCGTGTCGCGCCTGTGGCGCGCCGTGGTCGTGGAGGTGGCCAAGGACTACCCCGACGTGGAACTGACCCACATGTACGTGGACAACGCGGCCATGCAGTTGGTGCGCTGGCCCGCCCAGTTCGACGTCATCGTCACCGAAAACCTGTTCGGCGACATCCTGTCCGACGAGGCGGCGGTGATCACCGGGTCCATCGGCATGCTGCCCTCGGCGTCGCTGGGCGCGGGCGGCCCCGGCATCTTCGAGCCCATCCACGGTTCCGCCCCGGACATCGCCGGGCAGAACAAGGCCAACCCCGTGGCCACCATCCTGTCCATCGCCATGATGCTGCGCCACGCCTTCGCCTTGGAA
>JALHHV010000086.1:0-6602 GCA_022837365.1 Desulfovibrio sp.
TACGTCGCCAGCAGGTGCAGCCGGGCCGTGGTGTTTTCCATTGACAATGGCTGTCCTTTTGGAAGAATGCCCTGTTTCCAACGTTGATACGCATTCCCCCTCAGAGAGGCAAGTAAGATAACATGGCAAAGATACTGGATTTCGTCCTTGGAATGTTTTCCAACGACCTGGCCATAGACCTGGGTACGGCCAATACCTGCGTCTACGTCAAGGGCCAGGGCATCGTGCTGCGCGAACCCTCGGTGGTGGCGGTGAAAAAGGATACGCGCGGCAACAACGTGGTGCTGGCCGTGGGCCACGACGCCAAGCGCATGCTGGGCCGCACCCCTGGGAACATCCAGGCCATCCGGCCCATGAAGGACGGCGTCATCGCCGACTTCGAGATCACCGAGGCCATGCTGCGCCACTTCATCTCCAAGGTGCACAATTCCCGCCGCCTGGTGCGGCCGCGCATCATGATCTGCGTGCCCACCGGCATCACCCAGGTGGAAAAGCGCGCGGTGAAGGAATCGGCCCAGAGCGCGGGCGCGCGAGAGGTGTACCTGATCGAGGAGCCCATGGCCGCGGCCATCGGGGCCAATCTGCCCATCCAGGAACCCACCTCGAACATGGTCGTGGACATCGGCGGCGGCACCACCGAGGTGGCGGTCATCTCGCTGTCGGGCATCGTCTACTCGCGCTCGGTGCGCGTGGGCGGCGACAAGATGGACGAGGCGATCATGACCCACGTCAAGCGCAAGTACAACATGCTCATCGGCGAATCGTCGGCCGAAGAGATCAAGATCAAGATAGCCTCGGCCTATCCCATGGACCCCGAGCAGCAGCTTGAGGTGAAGGGCCGCGACCTCGTCACCGGCATTCCGCAGAACATCATCATCACCTCCGAAGAGGTGCGCAAGGCCATTTCCGAGCAGGTCGAGAGCATCGTCCAGGCGGTGCGCATCGCGCTTGAACAGACCCCGCCGGAACTGGCGGCCGACATCGTGGACCGGGGCATCGTGCTCACGGGCGGCGGCGGCCTGCTCAAGGGGCTCGACCAGCTGCTGCGCGAAGAAACCTCGCTGCCCATCACCGTGGTGGACGATCCGCTCTCCACCGTGGTCATCGGCACCGGCAAGGCGCTGGACAATCTGCACATCCTGAAGGAGGTGTGCATAGATTAACGCCTCGCTCAAGCGCATCATCCTGCTTCTGGTACTGGCGCTGTTCCTGTACCTCGGCCTGTATACCTGGAACCAGAGAACCGGCGTGCTCGACAGGCTGGCGGAACACGCCGGTCTCGAATTCGTGGGCGCCATCCTGAAGCCGGGCGTGTGGGCGAGGGACCAGGTCGTTTCGTCGTGGAACAACTACCTCGACCTGGTCGGGGTGCGCGAGGAAAACGAAGCGCTGCACGAGCAGGTGCGCACTCTTTCGCAACAGGTGCAGGTTGCCTCCGAAGAGCGGGCCGAACTGGCCCGCCTGCGCGCGTTGCTGGAACTGGAGCCCCCCGAAGGCTGGCGGCCCCTTGGCGCGCGCGTGGTGGCCAACAGGCTTGGCCCGCAGGCCGCCCTGGAATCGGCCATCATCAGCCGGGGCTACTATTCCGGCGCGGGGCCGGGCACGCCCGTGGTCACCCACGAGGGCGTGGTGGGCCGCGTGTACCGCGCGGGACCCTACACCGCCACCGTGCTGCTGCTGACCGATCCGGGCAGCCGCATGGCCGTGCTCAGCGCCGTCAACCGCACCGCGGGCATTCTGGTGGGCACCGGCCCGCGCGGCCTGCTGGAGATGAAGTACGTGCCCCAGAACGCCCGCATCGAGGTGGGCGAACTGGTGCTGACCTCCGGCCTGGAGGGCGCCTTCCCCAAGGGGGTGCCGGTGGCCCGGGTGGAAAGCGTGTCCCAGTCCGACCTTTCGCTGTTCCAGACCGTGTACGCCAGCCCCCTGGCCGACCTGGAGGCCCTGGAAGAGGTGTTGCTGCTGGAGCGCCCCCCCGTGCAGCCCGGCGCGCGCACCCTGCCCCTGCCCGCGGTCAACGCCACCCAGGGCGTGGGGCCGGGCACCGGCCATGGTCCGGGCCAGGGCAACGGCACGGCGGGGCACGGCGGCCAGCGCGCGCAGCCGGTGCAGTCCAACCAGCCCGCACCGCGCGCGCCGCGTCCGCAACCCGCGCAACCCGCACAGCAGACCCAGCAGCCGCAGCAGGCCCCGCAGCCTGCCCAGGCTCCCCGGCAATAGGCGGCATCCGCCCGGCCCGCGCGGGACGCACGCAACCCAGGCCCGTCCACCCCAACTCCGCCCAGTCCAACCCGTCCAACCAGTCCGGCCCGGTCCCGTCCGGTCCCGTCCGGGCGCAACCACCAAGCCATGCCGGAACGTCCATGAATTTCAGCAACCTCGTCTGGTGGGCCTGCTTCATCGTCGCGGGGGTGTGGCTCCAGCAGGGGCTGCCCGGCGTCGACGTGCTGGTGGCGGGCCTGCTGGTGTCGTTGCAGGAGCGGCGCCACTACCAGACCTTCTGGCTGCTGCTGGTGCTGCTGCTGGTGCAGGAGGGGGCGGGCACGCTGGCCTTCGGCTCCACGGTCCTGTGGTACGGCGTGCTGGTGGTCTTCTTCAACGTGGGGCGCTGGCTGTTCGAGGCGGAAAACCTGGCCTTCGTGGTGCTGCTCAGTCTTGGCCTTGGCGCATGCCACTTCCTGTTCACCCTGATGATGGCGTCCCTGCAACAACTGGACATCCCGCAGGACAGGCTGCTCCTGGAAAGCGTGTGGCAGGCCTGCGTCGTTCCCCCGGCCTGGTGGCTGACCCATATCGTGCGCCGGAGATGCATGGGCGATGCGTATACAGTTTGAGCCGGAAGGCTTCCAGCCGCCCCGCGCGGGTCTGATACTGCTTCAGTGCATCGTGGCGGGGCTGTTCTTCCTGTTCGTGGTGCGCTTCTGGTACCTGCAGATCCACCGGGGCGAGGAATTCGCCCGCCTGGCGCGCGAGAACCGGCTGCGCCAGGAACGCATCTACGCCTCGCGCGGGCTGCTGCGCGACCGCGACGGCCGCCTGCTGGCCGAGAACCGGCCCGCCTTCGGCCTTGCCCTGGTGCGCGAGGACTGCCGCGACATCCCCTCCACCCTGGCCCAGGTCAGCGAGTGGACGGGCATCCCCCTCGAACAGCTCACCGCCAAGTTCAACCAGGACCGCCAGCGGGTGAAGCCCTTCGAACACCTGCTGCTCATTTCCGACATGCCCTTCGACCTGCTGGCGCGCATCGAGAACCGCGTGTTGCAGTGGCCGGGGCTGGAGATCGTCACCCGGTCCAAGCGCAACTACCCGCAGGGCGAGCTGATGGCCCACATCCTGGGGTACGTGGCCGAAGCCAACGAAAAGGAGCTGGAGGACGACAAGGACCTGAACCTTGGCGACTTCGTGGGCAAGCAGGGGCTGGAACTGGTGCTGGAACGCCGCCTGCGCGGCCAGAAGGGCCTGCACCAGCTGGAAGTGGACGTGCTGGGCCGCCAGTTGAACAAGAAGCTGGTGCAGGAACCGGTGAGCGGCGAGAACATCGACCTCGCCATCGACCTCGAATTGCAACAGGTGGCCTGGGAGGCGCTGGAGGACGAGACCGGCTGCGTGGTGGCCATGGACCCCGACACCGGCAAGCTGCTGGCCCTGGTCACCAAGCCTTCGTTCGACAACAACGCCTTTGCCGCCGGGCTTTCGCTGAAGGAATGGACGGCCCTGCGCGACAACCCCCGCCACCCCTTGCAGAACCGCGTCATCCAGAGCGTGTACCCGCCCGGCTCGGTGTGGAAGCTGATGATGGCGGGCATGCTGCTGAACGAGGGCGTGAACCCCGCCGACTCGGTGTGGTGCACGGGAGAGGTGGCCCTGGGCAAGCAGGTGTTCCGCTGCTGGAAGAAGGGCGGCCACGGCCGCGTGGACATGATGCGCTCGCTCATCGAGTCGTGCGACGTGTACTACTACCAGATGAGCGACCGCTTCGGCATCGACAAGATCGAGGCCTTCGCCAAGGCCAGCGGCTTCGGCGCGCCCACGGGCATCGACCTGCCGCACGAAAAGTCGGGCCTGGTGCCCTCCAAGGCGTGGAAGCGCCGCCGCTTCGGCGAGCCGTGGCACCGGGGCGAAACGCTGAACGTCTCCATCGGCCAGGGCTTCACGCTGGTCACGCCGGTGCAGGTGGCGGCCTTCGTCTCCGCCCTGATGAACGGCGGCAAGCTGCTGAAGCCCAGCCTGCTGGCCGACGAGGACCCCACGGTGCGGTCCTCGCTGCCGTTCACCGCCTCCGGCCGCAAGATGATCCTCGACGGCATGCGCCTGACCGTCAACGACGACCGGGGCACCGCCAAGGTGCTGCGGCGGCCCGATGTGGTCATGGGCGGCAAGACCGGCACGGCGCAGGTCACCAAGCTGAAGATGGTGGGCGAGCAGCGCGTGCGCACCGAAGACCTGGCCTACGAGCACCGCGACCACGCCTGGATCGCCACCTGGGGCGAGAAGGCGGGCAAGCGGCTGGTGGTGGTGGTCATGGTGGAGCACGGCGGCCACGGCGGCTCCGACGCCGGTCCCGTGGCGCGCCGGGTGTACGACAGGTTCTTCGGCCCGCCGCCGGGCGCCGCGCCGCTGGTTCCCGCCGGACAGACCGCTCCGGCCGCTCCGGCCGCCCCTGCAACTCCGGGCGTGTCCGCCCCCGGCCAGCCCGCGCAGCCCATGCAGCAGATGCAGCCCGGCCCGGCCACCCGTCCCGCCGCCCCGGCCGCGCAGGAGCAGCCGGACCGGCAGGATATGCAGGACCGGCCAGACCGGCCAGACAGGCAGGACAGGCAGGAAGAAGGGCTGCGCACCGTGCCCACGGGCCGTTCGGCGCGGCCCGCCGGACGCGACCGCGCGGCGGGCAGGGGGGCCGAGGCCAGCGAGGTCGAGGACGCGCGCGAGGGCCAGCACCGCTACGACCCCGACACCTTCGACCCCGACGCGGACTCGCCGGACGGGCGGGGCGGCGACGACGGCGTGGTGCCGCCGCTGCGCCGCTTCCAGAACGTGGCCCCGGAGGACGGACAATGAGCCCCATCGACCGACGACTGATCACCCACATGAACTGGGGCCTGGTGGCCTTCACCGCGCTGCTGTTCCTGGCCGGGGTGGCCAACCTGTACTCGGCCAGCGGCGTGCGCATGGAAGACGGCATCGTGGTCTCCACGTTCTACCAGAAGCAGCTGCTGTGGGGGCTGATGGGGCTTGGCGGCATGGTCTTCTTCATGCTGTTCGACTACCGGCACATGAAAAGCCTGGCCCTGCCGCTGTTCATCGTCACCATGATCCTGCTGGCGGCCATCCCGGTGTTCGGCAAGGTGGTGTACGGCGCGCGGCGCTGGCTGCCGCTGGGGTTCATGAACCTGCAACCCAGCGAGGTGGCCAAGATCGCCATCCTGATCATGGGGGCGCGCTTTCTGTCGCGCAGCCGCGAGCCGCTGGGCTGGAAGGGACTGTTCGAGGTGCTGGCGCTGGGCGCCCTGCCCGCCGGGTTCATCGTCATGCAGCCCGACCTTGGCACCACGCTGCTGCTGCTGATGCTGCTGGGCGGCATCACCCTGTTCCACGGGGTGAGGCCGGGCGTGCTGAAGACCTGCCTGGTGGTGGTGCCCTCCATGCTGCCGCTGGCCTGGTTCCGCCTGCACGACTACCAGAAGCAGCGCATCATGACCTTCCTCGACCCCGGCAACGACCCGCTGGGGGCGGGCTACCACATCATCCAGTCGCAGATCGCCATCGGTTCCGGGCAGCTGTGGGGCAAGGGCTTTCTGGGCGGCACCCAGAGCCAGCTGCGCTTCCTGCCGGAAAAGCACACCGACTTCGCGCTGGCCGTGTTCGGCGAGGAATGGGGCTTCATCGGCTGCGTGCTGCTGGTGGTGATGTTCTGCCTGTTCCTGCTCAGCATCTTCAACACCGCCCGCGACGCCAAGGACCGCTTCGGCAGCTACCTGACGGTGGGGGTGTTCTTCTATTTCTTCTGGCAGATATTGATCAACATGGGCATGGTCATGGGGCTCATGCCGGTGGTGGGGGTGCCCCTGCCGTTCATCAGCTACGGGGGCAGCGCAACCCTGGTCAATTTCTGCCTGATTGGGCTCGTGCTCAATGTCTCCATGCGCCGGTTCATGTTCAAGACATCGTGATTACTGAAAATACAAAGCTGTAAAGCGTTGCACTTTCGCTCACAAAGGAGGCGACACACATGGCAAGGGACGAGATAAACGCCTTCCTCGGCGCGGGCACCGTGTACCAGGGCCAGCTGAGTTTCCAGGGGGCGGTGCGCATAGACGGCAAAGGTGCATTCAGAGGGCACGCTCATCGTGGGCAAGGACGCCAACGTGGAAGGGCAGGTGCGCGTGGGGCAGCTGATCCTGTCCGGCCGCGTCACCGGCGAGGTGACGGCCCAGCGCAAGGTCATCCTGCACCGCACCGGCAACCTCAACGGCAACCTTTCCACCCCCGTGCTGGTGATGGAAGAGGGCGCCGTCATCGAAGGCCGCATCACCATGCAGCCCGCCGAAAAGACGGAGTAAACGCCGCCCCTTCACATGCCCTTCCAGGCCGCCTTCGGGCGG
>JALHHV010000086.1:6630-12667 GCA_022837365.1 Desulfovibrio sp.
ACCCGACTTTGAGCTTAAATTCACAACCTCACCAAGGGAGCAGGCATGATCGATCTGAACATCACCTTCTTCTTCCAGTTGGTGAACTTCCTTGTGACGCTGGTTGTCCTGAATGCCATCCTCATCCGGCCGGTGCGGGATATCATCAGACAGCGGCGTGACAAGATGTCCGGTCTTCTCGGCGAATCGGAGCAGTTCGCCGGTCAGGCCGACGCCAAGCTGAAGAATTACGAGGCCACCCTTGTCAAGGCCCGCGCCGAAGCCACGGCCGAGCGCGACAAGGCCCGCGCCGAGGGCGTGGCCCGGGAGCAGGTGATCCTGGCCGACGCCGGCAGGCAGGCCCAGGACTACCTGGAAAAGTCCCGGCAGGAGGTGGCCGCCCAGGTGAAGACCGCCATGGACACCCTGAAGGGGCAGGTCGACGCGCTGGCCGCCAAGGCTACCGCCAAGGTGCTGGGCTAAGACACCACGTCAGTGCGCAACAGCAAGGAGGGATCGGCGTTGAAAGGGCTGAAACACAGTGCAGCGGCGCTCGGACTGGTGCTTGTCACCGCCGGCGTGGCGCTGGCCTCCGAGGGCGGGGGCGAGCACCATGCCGACTGGGGCAACTTCGCCTTCCGTGTCGCCAACTTCGTCATCTTCATCGGCATCATCTACTGGGCCGCGGGCAAGAAGATTGTGGGCTTCTTCTCCGGCCGCAGGAAGGGCATCGAGCAGGAACTGAACGACCTTGAAAGCCGCAAGGCCGAGGCCGCCAAGAACCTGGCCGACGTCGAGCGCCGCATCGCGAGCCTGGAGCAGGAGCGGCAGGGCATCCTGGCCGAATACCGCGCCCAGGGCGAAGCCATGCAGGCCGCCATCATCGAGAAGGCGGAAAAGACCGCCTCCCAGATCACCGAGCAGGCCGCGCGCACGGCCGAGAACGAGATCAAGCAGGCCATGGAGACCATGCGCGCCGAGATGGCCGACCAGATCATCGCCGCCGCCGAAAAGATGCTTCAGGAAAAGCTCACTGGTGAGGAGCACGAGAAGCTCATCGACAAATACTTAACGAAGGTGGTGCTCAATTGACCGGCAACATCGTAGCTCGCAGATACGCCCGTGCGCTTTTCGCGCTGGGCGCGAAATCGGGCGTCGGTGAGCTCGATAAGCTCGGCAGCGACCTTGCCGCGCTTGCCGGGGCTCTCGACGCGGCGCCCGAACTTGGCCGCATCTTCCGCAATCCCATCATCACCGCCGATGAGAAGCGGAACGTGATCCTGAAACTGGTCGAGAAGTACGGCGTCAGCGCCACCGTCCGCAATTTCTGTCTGCTGCTGACGGACAAGGGGCGTCTCGACTGCCTTTCCGACATACAGGCCTTCTACGGCGTTCTCCTCGACGCCGAAAAGGGCGTCATCCGCGGCGAGCTGATGACGGCCGTTGAACTTGCGGAAGCAAAGCGCGCACAGGTCAAGGCGGCTCTTGAACAGCAGGCCGGACGCAAGCTGGAACTCACCTTCAGCGTGAACAAGGACATCCTTGGCGGCGTCGTGCTGAAGGTCGGCGACCGGGTGCTGGATGCCAGTCTGCGCGCGCAGTTAGGTATCCTCAAAGACAACATCAAGAGGGGTGAGTAGGGCTATGCAGATCAAAGCCGAAGAAATCAGCAAGATCATCGAAGAGCAGATCCAAAGCTATGAGCAGCGGGTCGAGATGAGCGAAACCGGCACCGTCCTTTCGGTCGGTGACGGCATTGCGCGCGTCTACGGCGTCCGTAACGCCATGGCCATGGAACTGCTCGAGTTCCCCGGCGGTCTCATGGGCATGGTGCTGAACCTTGAAGAGGACAACGTGGGTGTTGCTCTTCTGGGTGAAGACACAGGCATCAAGGAAGGCGACCCGGTCAAGCGTACCGGCAAGATCTTCTCGGTTCCCGTGGGTGACGAGGTCATGGGCCGCGTGCTCAACCCCCTCGGCCAGCCCATTGACGGCCTGGGCCCGCTGGAAGCCAAGGAGTTCCGCCCCGTGGAACTGAAGGCGCCCGGCATCATCGCCCGCAAGTCGGTGCACCAGCCCATGCCCACCGGCATCAAGGCCATCGACGCCATGACGCCCATCGGCCGCGGCCAGCGCGAACTGATCATCGGCGACCGCCAGACCGGCAAGACCGCCGTGTGCATCGACGCCATCCTGGCCCAGCGCGATACCGGCATCCGCTGCTTCTACGTGGCCATCGGCCAGAAGAAGGCGACGGTTGCCCTGGTGGCCGACACCCTGCGCAAGCACGGCGCCATGGAATACACCACCATCATCTCCGCCACCGCGTCGGAACCCGCGCCGTTGCAGTTCATCTCGGCGTACTCCGGCTGCACCATGGCCGAGTTCTACCGCGACAAGGGCGACCACGCCCTGATCATCTACGATGACTTGTCCAAGCAGGCCGTGGCCTACCGCCAGATGTCGCTGCTGCTCCGCCGTCCTCCGGGGCGCGAAGCCTACCCCGGCGACGTGTTCTACCTGCACTCGCGCCTGCTGGAACGCGCGGCCAAGGTCAACGATTCGCTGGGCGCCGGTTCGCTGACCGCCCTGCCGATCATCGAAACCCAGGCCGGCGACGTGTCCGCGTACATCCCGACCAACGTTATCTCCATCACCGACGGTCAGGTGTACCTGGAACCCAACCTGTTCAACGCGGGCATCCGTCCCGCCATCAACGTCGGTCTGTCGGTCTCCCGAGTGGGCGGCGCCGCGCAGATCAAGGCGATGAAGCAGGTTGCCGGCACCATGCGCCTGGACCTTGCCCAGTACCGCGAACTGGCCGCCTTCGCGCAGTTCGGTTCCGACCTCGACAAGGCCACCAAGCAGAAGCTCGACCGTGGCGCGCGCCTGGTGGAACTGCTGAAGCAGCCCCAGTACCAGCCCATGCCCGTCGAACAGCAGGTCGCCTCCATGTACGCCGCCACCCGCGGCCTGATGGACGACGTGCCCGTGCTGACCATTCGCAAGTTCGAAGCCGAGATGCTCGACTTCCTCAAGAACTCGAAGGCCGACATCCTGAACGACATCAAGACCAAGAAGGCTCTCGACGCGGACATCGAAGACCGCCTGAAGGCAGCTGTTGCCGAGTTCAAAAAGGGCTTCCAAGCCTAGGCGGGAGGTAACCGATGCCTTCTTTGAAAGACGTCAAGGTCAAGATCGCCGGGGTCAAGAAGACCAAGCAGATCACCAAGGCCATGAACATGGTGGCCTCGGCGAAGCTGCGCGGTGCCCAGCAGCGCATAGAACGGTTCCGCCCCTATGCGGCCAAGTTCTATGACATGCTGGGGGACCTGGCGAGCAAGGCGGACAGCTCCGTCCACCCGCTTCTGGAAGTGCGCGAGGAAATCAAGACGTGTGGGATCGTCCTCGCCACCTCCGACCGCGGGCTGTGCGGCAGCTTCAACTCCAACCTCATCACCACCGCCCTGAAGCTGGCCGCCAGAAAGGCCGCGGAAGGCAAGAAGGTCAAGTTCTACTGCGTGGGCAAGAAAGGCCGCGACGCGGCCCGCAAGACCGACCACGAGGTCGCCATGGCGCTTGCCGACCAAATGGGCAGCTTCGACTTCCAGCTCGCCAACCGGATCGGGCTCGACGTCATCAATGCCTACCTGACGCGTGAACTGGACGAAGTGATCATGGTCTACGGCGAGTTCGTGAGCATGGCCAAGCAGTTGCCCATCGCGCTGCCCATCCTGCCCATCGCTCCCAAGGAAGAGGAGGCCGCCCCGGCTGCCCCCGCCTCCAACAAGGAGTACATCTACGAACCCGCCGTGGAGGGCCTGCTGGCCGAACTGCTGCCCCGCTTCATCAAGGTGCAGCTGTATCGCGGCCTGCTCGACACCTCCGCCAGCGAGCATGCGGCGCGCATGGCCGCCATGGATAACGCCACGCGCAGCTGCGACGACATGATCGGTTCCCTGACGCTGCTCTACAACAAGACGCGGCAGGCTTCGATCACGCGCGACCTCATGGACATCGTCGGTGGCGCCGAGGCGCTGAAAGGCTAATAAGGGAGCGTACACACATGAGTGCTAACATTGGCAAGATCGTTCAGGTCATCGGCGCCGTCGTGGACGTCGAGTTCCCGAGCGGCAACCTGCCGAACATCTTGAGCGCGTTGGACATCAAGAACCCCAACAACAGCGACGCGCCCCAGCTGGTCTGCGAAGTTGCCCAGCACCTCGGCGACAACGTCGTCCGCACCATCGCCATGGACGCGACCGAAGGTCTCGTGCGCGGCATGGAAGCGGTGGACACCGGCAAGCCCATCATGGTGCCTGTCGGCAAGGCGTCGCTTGGTCGCATCATGAACGTGGTGGGCCGTCCCGTTGACGAAATGGGCCCCATCGATACCGACAAATACCTGCCCATTCACCGTCCGGCGCCGGAGTTCACCGAGCAGAACACCAAGGTCGAACTGCTCGAAACCGGCATCAAGGTCGTGGACCTGCTCATCCCGTTCCCCAAGGGCGGCAAGATGGGCCTGTTCGGCGGCGCGGGCGTGGGCAAGACCGTTATCCTCATGGAAATGATCAACAACATCGCGAAGCAGCACGGCGGCATCTCCGTGTTCGCGGGTGTTGGCGAGCGTACCCGTGAAGGGAACGACCTGTACCACGAAATGAAGGACGCCGGCGTTCTGGAGAAGGCCGCGCTTATCTACGGTCAGATGAACGAACCGCCAGGAGCCCGCGCCCGCGTGGCCCTGACCGCCCTCGCCTGCGCGGAATACTTCCGCGACATCGAGAACCAGGACGTGCTGCTGTTCATCGACAACATCTTCCGCTTCACCCAGGCGGGTTCGGAAGTGTCGGCGCTGCTCGGCCGCATGCCCTCGGCGGTGGGTTACCAGCCCACCTTGGGCACCGACCTTGGCGGCCTGCAGGAACGCATCACCTCCACGGTCAAGGGCTCGATCACCTCGGTCCAGGCCGTGTATGTGCCCGCGGACGACCTTACCGACCCCGCGCCGGCCACCACCTTCTCGCACCTTGACGGTACGCTGGTGCTTTCGCGTCAGATCGCGGAACTCGGCATCTACCCCGCGGTGGACCCGCTCGACTCCACGTCGCGCATCCTCGACCCCAACGTGGTCGGCACCGAGCACTACTCGGTGGCCCGCTCGGTCCAGCAGGTGCTCCAGAAGTACAAGGACCTGCAGGACATCATCGCCATCCTCGGCATGGACGAACTGTCGGACGAAGACAAGATGACCGTCGCCCGCGCGCGCCGCATCCAGCGCTTCCTGTCGCAGCCGTTCCACGTGGCCGAAACCTTCACCGGCACGCCCGGCGTGTACGTGAAGCTGGAAGACACCATCAAGGCGTTCCGGGGCATCCTGAACGGTGACTACGACCACCTGGCGGAAGGCGACTTCTACATGGTGGGCGGCATCGAGACGGCCCTCGAAAAGTACAAGAAGCGCCAGGAGCAGCAATAAGGAGTGACCCATGGAAAAGTCGCTCCATCTCGAAATCGTCACGCCTGACAGGCTCGTGCTCAGCGAGAAGGTCGACTATGTGGGCGCGCCCGGCTACGAGGGCGAATTCGGCATCCTGCCGAACCACATTCCCTTCCTCTCCGCGCTGAACATCGGCAGCCTGTACTACAAGGCTGGCGGCAAGACGCACTGGATCTTCGTGTCCGGCGGTTTTGCCGAGGTTTCGGACAACAAGGTGACCGTGCTGGCCGAATCGGCGGAACGCGCAGAGGACATCGACCTCGAACGCGCCCGCAAGGCCAAGGAACGCGCCGAGCAGCGCCTGGCCCAGGCCAAGGAAAAGCTCGACGGCGCACGGGCCCAGGCAGCCCTGCAACGCGCCCTGGCGCGCATGAGGGTGCGCGGCGCGGCCTAGCCCGCCGCACACGCCCGGTCCCAAGACGACATGAGACGGCCCGGAGGGAAACCTCCGGGCCGTTTGCGTATGGCTTTAGCCAGTTGAAGGAGCGAAGCGACTGAAACAAAAACCCACCCGCTATGCGGGTGGAGTCAATAGGTTATACCAAAAAACACCTT
>JALHHV010000556.1 GCA_022837365.1 Desulfovibrio sp.
TCGTGCAGCAGGGCATCGCGCGCCGCAACCGTGGCCGCGAAATGCAGCGAGGCCACGGCCGCGATGCAGCGGCGGTTGCCTTCCTCGGCCGGGGGAATGCCTGTCCGGCCTTCGGGGGCGTCATGCGGCCCGGCGTCGATGTGGGCCACCGGAACGTTGTTGTGGAAGGCCGTCAGCGCCACGGCCAGGGCCGTGGCGGAAGCGCCCTGCACCAGCACGATGTCCGGCCGCAGGCGCGAGACCACCAGCCCGAAGCGCAACACCGCGTTGCCTGCCAGCAGGTGGAACTGGCCCTCGTCGATGTCGCCGGGCAGGCTGAGGTCGATGTCGCACTCCATGTCCAGGTCGTGCAGGGTGGGCACGAACCGGTCGCGGTGCAGGCCCGCGCCGACCACGATGGCGTGGAACCGGGCGGCCCCTTCGCGCAGGGCGCGCACCACCGGCGCGCAGGCGATGGCCTGGGCGCGCGTGCCCACCACCACCATGCGGGCGCGGCATCTTTACGCCGGTTGACACTATTTAACGCGGGCGGCGGGCACGGGCTTGCCCTCGCGGCGCGGAGCGGTTAGCCAGAAGGAACGGACCCGGACCCAGGGCCCGCGCCCTGCCCGCGCTTCAGTCCACGCCCCAGCCTGCATCATGACCGCGCCATGACCATGCCCATATGACCATGACCATGCCGACGCACACGCCCCGCCGCGCCGCCGGATGCCCGCAGCCATCCGGCCACCTCCCGCGCCCCGCCGCGCCGGGACGCATGCGCACGCATGGCGTCTGCCCCCGTTGCGGGGGCACGATAGGCCGGGGCCGTCCGTTCGGCCTCGGCACGCTGCTGCGGCGGGGGCTGTCCGCGCCGGTGCGCTACCTGCGGGCGGCCCCGCTGCCCCACGCCACCGGGGGCGTTTCCGCGCTCATCGGGGCCGGTCTGGCCCGCGTGGCGCTGGAAGCGCTGGCGGAAGAGGCGTTGTCCCTGGGGCTGCTGCTGTTCATGCCCGCGTCCGGCTGGTTCGGGCTGGCCCTGCTGTGCGGGGCCGACGGCATGAGCCGCTACCGCGAATACCTGCGGGTGCGCCGCATGCTGGACCGCTGGGGGTACACGCCCCGGCTGCTGCGGCCCCTGGCGTCGTCGCGCTGCCAGCGCGACGCGGCCATGCAGGCCGCGCGCGAGACGGGCTGCGCCGACAGGGCCCGCGCCTACTACCGCGAACTGGGGTATCGCTGGTACCACCTGCTGCCCGACAAGGTGACGGCCAATCCTTTGACATTTCTCGACATACGGTTCCTGAGGGCCACATTTTTACCCGGCAAGCGCTAGGGGCTGTTTCTAAATTGTCCTTTCGCCCGTTGGCATCCGACCCGAAGGGCGCGAAGCGTGCCCGTTAAGCGAGCTTGCGAGCTTTACGGGCATCGTGCGCAGAGCGGTCAAACTTCGCC
>JALHHV010000087.1 GCA_022837365.1 Desulfovibrio sp.
TACACGCTGCGGCGCAGCAGGTAGGGCTCCTGCAACAGCAGGGTCACCGAGCGGCGCAGGTCGGCCGTGCGCGCGGCGGACACCGGCCCCACCACCTCGCCCGCGAAGCGCAGCACCCCCTGGCTGGGCGCGTCCAGCAGGGCCAGCAACCGCAGCAGGGTGGACTTGCCCCCGCCGTTGGGCCCCACCACCCCGGTGATGCCCCCGGCGGGGATGTCCAGCCGGGGCACGTCGAGCACGGTGCGTTCGCCATGGCGGCGCACCACGCCCTCCAACTGATAAAGCGGCGTGGCGCAGCGGGCGCACGGCGCGCCCGTGCACGGCCCGTCAGCCGCATCCGGCATGGGGGCGCCGGGCATGGGGGGGCCGGAGAGTGTCGGCGGCACACAGTGGTTCTCGTGCCCGTTCATCGTCCCGCCCTCCTGCGCAGCGCCGCCAGCAACAGGTTCAGCAGCAGGGCGATGGCCAGCAGCACCAGCCCCAGGGCGATGCCCAGGGCGTAATCCCCCTTGCCCGTCTCCAGCGCGATGGCCGTGGTGATGGTGCGGGTGTGCCACTTGATGTTGCCCCCCACCATCATGGAGATGCCCACCTCGGACACGATGCGCCCGAAGGCCGCCACCCCCGCCAGCATCAGGTGGTAGCGGGTCTCCCACAGGGTGGCGGTGAGCAGTTGGCGGCCGTCGGCCCCCAGGGTGAGCAGGGTCAGGCGCAGGCGCGCGTCGGCCTGCTCCACGGCCAGGGCGGTCATGGCCATGACGATGGGCACCCCCAGCATGGTCAGGCCGATGGACATGCCGGGAATGGTGAACAGCAGCCCCAGGTCGCCCAGCGGCCCCTGCCGCGACAGCAGCAGGTACACCAGCAGGCCGATGACCACGGTGGGGAAGCACAGCGCCGTGTCCACGGCGATGCGCACGGCCCGGCGGCCGGGAAAGTCGTGGTAGCCGATCAGAAACCCCAACGGCGCACCGATGAGCAGACACGCGGCGATGGACATTCCCGACGCCGCAAGGGTGATCCACACGGCGGAGAAGGTTTCCGCGTCGCCCGCGGCCAGCAGGCGCAGGGCGGTGGCAAAGCCGTCGAGCAGGTAGTCCATGGGGCGGTGGTCTCCTTGCAGGGACACTAAACGCAGTCCCGCCGCGCGGGAACGGCACCGCCGTCCCGCCGCCGGGGTATGCACTAACCCTAGGGGGTGCCGCCATGAGTAGGATTTTTGTTCTCTGCCAAGGAAGAATGCTTTTTTATGAAGGAAGTGCGGCAGCCGTTATGCGAGTCTTCGAGCATTACGGATGGCGACCGCAGCGCGCTCTTATGGTATTCGACCGGAATAAAAAACCATTCTGACGCAGGCAGAGGGCAAAAAGACACTCAGGACGACACCCTGTACGCGGCTACTTGCCCGCGTTGGGCGTAAACAGCGGCTTGTCCATCAGCTTGAAGTCGGCGATGCGCTTCTGGGTGGAAGGGCTGGCCATCCACTTGGTGAAGGCGTCGGCCAGGTCGGCCTTGGCCGTTGAACAGCTTCTGGTCCTTTTCCACCACGATGGCCAGCGGGCCGGGTTCCTTCAGGCCCGCCTCGTACTTGATCCAGGTGCCGCGGTCGGTGAGGGTGTAGCCGCCCTTTTCCGCGCACATGGCGATGGTGCGCATCATGCCCTGCCCGGCTTCCACGTACCATTCCTTGCCTTCGGGCACGCCCGCGCCGGTGTCCTTCCACAGGCGCAGTTCCAGGGCATGGGTGCCGGACTTGTCGCCACGGCTGATGAACGGGGCCTTGCCGCCGGACAGGGCCTTCATGGCCTCGGCCACGGACTTGCCCTTCACGCCCGCCGGGTCGGCCTTGGGGCCCACCATGACGAAATCGTTGTACATCAGTTGGGTGCGGTTGATGCCGAAGCCTTCGCCCACGAACTTGGCCTCGGCCTCGGGATCGTGCACCAGCAGCACGTCCACGTTGCAGCTGCGGCCCATTTCCAGCGCCTTGCCGGTGCCGGTGGCCGTGAACTTGAGTTCGATGCCCGTCTCCTTCTGGAAGGCGGGGGCGAGGTCGTCGAGCAGGCCGGTATCGGCGGTGCTGGTGGTGGTGGCCATCATCAGCACCTTGTCCGCCGCCATGGACTGCGCGGGCAGCAACACGGTGAACAGGCAAAGAACGAGAAGCAGACGACGCATGGGCATCCTCCGGGTTTGTCGGTTGGCGATGGGTGTCCGGTCTTTCACCAATGGATGGTATTGTTAGCAGCCCAAACAGTCACGAAACAAGTAGAAAACGTGCACAAGGATTGGCACCGTTCATCCGGAATGACGACCTTTACGCACCCATGAAAACCATAAACGCCCTTGAACAACCAAAATACACCAAAAACAAACATGCTGAAAAAAACAGAACTGGATGGCCACGGGCCGCTCCGCGCCCGTCACCGGGCGCACGGGGGCCGTGGCAGGGCAAGAAAAACGCCCCGGCCGGGATTCCGGGCGGGGCGCGAGGGCCATCATGCCGCGCTGGCGGCCACAATGCACGAAGGGCGATGACCGCCCGAGGCCGCGCAGGGGGAAAACGCCCGGCTAGGAACCCGGCCTCGCGGGATCGCCCCCCTCCCCGTCACCCGTTCCGTCGGCCATGCCGAACTCCACGAGCTTGCGGTACACCGTCTGGCGCGAAACGCCCAGCAGCCGGGCCGCGCGGGCCTTGTTGCCCCCGGCCCTGCGCAGCGCGTCGGCCAGCAGTTCCGGGGTCAAGCGCAGGCGGCGGCCCGCGTCGGGACCGTAGGGGGCGGCATCCTCGCCCACGTGCCCGCCGGACGTGCCGTCCGATTCGGCCGGTGTGGCGGACGCCGGGGCCGCTCCCCGCCCGGCAACGGGCAAGTCCACGGGCGTGCCGTCGGGGTAGAACCCGGGATGGGCCGGACCTTCAGGGCCCACGGCCGGGCCGACCGGAGTGACCGGGCCGGCTGGGGGCACGCCGCCCAGGTGGCCCGCCCCGGAGCGCCCCCAATCCACCCGGTCGGCCCGGCCGCCGGTCCATCCTTCGCCCGCATTCCCGGGCAGGTGCGTGTCGCAGGGGATGGAGCGCGGCACGGCGGCGGCCGGTGACGCCACCCCGGCGGCGGCGCGCACTTCGGGCGGCAGGGCGTCCACGTCGATGACGTCGCCGCGCGAAAGAATGAAGCCGTGCTCCAGCGCGTGGCGCAACTCGCGCACGTTGCCCGGCCAGGAATGCGCCGTCAGCGCCTTCAGCGCCGCCGGGGTCACCCCGGCCACGCGGCGGTGGAAGTGGATGTTGAACTGTTCCACGAAGTGGTCCACCAGCAGCGGGATGTCCGGACGCCTGTCGCGCAGGGCGGGCAGGTGCAGTTCCACCACCCGCAGCCGGTAGTACAGATCTTCGCGCAACCGGCCGGAGCGCACCAGTTCGGGCAAGGGACGGTTGGTGGCGGCGATGACCCGCACGTCCACCTTCACGGTGCGCGTGTCGCCCACCCGCTCGAACTCGCGTTCCTGCAACACCCGCAGCAGCTTCAGCTGCACGGCGGACGAGACGTCGCCGATCTCGTCCAGGAAAATGGTGCCCCCGTGCGCCAACTGGAACCGCCCCACCCTGTCGCGCACGGCCCCGGTGAAGGCCCCGCGCACGTGGCCGAACAACTCGCTTTCCAGCAGGTGTTCGGACAGCGCCGAGCAGTTCACCTTGACCAGCGGCCCCAGCGCACGCGGCCCGCCCCGGTGCAGCGCCTCGGCCACCAGTTCCTTGCCGGTGCCCGATTCGCCGGTGATGAGCACGGTGGTGTCGGTCTGGGCCAGTTCGTCCAGCAGGTGGAACAGCTCGGACATGGGCGCGCTGCGCCCGATGATCTGGTTCATGCCCGCCCGGTGGCCCAGGGCCTCTTCCAGCCCCGCCAGGCGGGTGACGTCGCGCGCCACCAGCAGCGCCCCCAGGAATTCGCCCCCGCCGCCCGCCAGCGGCGCGGCCTCTATCTCGAACACCTGCTCCCGGCCGTCGGCCAGTTGCGCGGAAACCCGGCGTCGGCGCGAGGCCCGGCGCGCGCCCAGGGTTTCGTCCAGCACCGGCCGGAACAGCGGGGCGAACAGGCCCAACGCCTCGTCGAAGCGCCGCCCCGCCGCCTGGCGGGCATCGCGCGCGCCGCCGGGCAGTTCGCGCGCGGCAAGGTTCATGCGCTGCACCCGCAGGTCCGGCGTCACGGTCACCAGCACGTCGGGCACGGCCTGGAACACCGCCTCCAGGTGCACCCGCAGGTTTTCGCGCTCGGCCACCAGGGCGCGGCGCTCGTCCTCCAGGGCCTTGTGGCGCAGGGCCGTCCGGGCCGCCTGAAGCATCTGCTCCTTGTCCACGGGCTTGATCAGATACTGCTCCGCCCCTTCCGACACCGCCCGCACGGCCGATTCCACGCTGGGCCGCCCGGTCAGCAGGATGACCGACACGAAGGGGCAGCGCTCGCGCACGACGCGGGCGAAATCCAGTCCGTTCTCGCCGCGCAGCACGATGTCGGTGACGACCAGGTCCGGCGGGCCGCCGTTGGCCGGTTCCAGCGCGCGCAACGCCTCGTCCAGGCTGGCCGCCGTGACCACCACGTGCCCGTCCCGGCGCAGGAAGGCCGACAGGGTGAACCGGATGCTCTCCTCGTCGTCAACGAGCAGTATCTTCGCCATGGGCGACCTCCCCACGGGGGCTGGCGTTGCGGGGTTCCGCTTCCGGGGCTTCGGACGGGACCTCGGAAGGCGCCTCCGGCAGGACCACCACGGCGCGGGTGCCCGAGGCCCCGTCGCTGTCCAGCATCAGCGTGCCGCCGTGGCTCTTGATGATGCCGTAGCTGATGGACAGGCCGAGCCCGGTGCCCTTGCCCTCCGGCTTGGTGGTGAAGAACGGCTCGAACACCCGGTCCAGCACCGCCGGGTCGATGCCCGTGCCGGTATCCGCCACGGTGACGCACACGCACGGGCCGCTCACCGTCAGGCGGCCGCCCGAGCGCCGGGCGGAGCGGCGCTCGGGGATGCATGCCCCCTTGCAGCGGTCGTCCCCGGCTTCGGACGGCGCGCCCTTGCGCGCCCCTCCCCCGGTGCGGCCCCCCCGGCGCGGCCCCAGCGAAGACCGCGCGGCCGTCAGGGTCAGGTGCTTGGGCCGCCGCGCCCCGCCAGACAGAGCGGCGTCCGGCGGGACGGCATCCGGCGGGGCGGCATCCGCGAATCCCGTGGAGGACGCCGCGTTCAGGGCGTGGTGGGCGTTGGCCAGAAGGTTCATGAACACCTGCTGGAGTTCGCCGGGGCGGCCCACCACCATCAGCGGCGCTTCCGGCAGGTCGAGTTCGATGACCACCCCGTCGCCCTCCATGTGGGTGCGGGTGAGGGCCAGGGCGTCGTGCAACACCTCGCGCAGGTCCACCCGCGCGTCGGAGTCCCGCCGGTCGCGCCCGAAGAACAGCAGGTTGCGCACAATGCCCGCGATGCGCTGGCCCTCGCGCAGGATGCGCCCGGCCAGCTCGGGCTGCGGCTCGTGGCGCATGCCCCCCTGCGCCGCCGAATCCGCGTCGTCCAGCATCAGCTGGGCGCAGTTGATGATGCCGTTGATGGGGTTGTTGATCTCGTGCGCCACCCCGGCGGCCAGTTCGCCCAGGGCGGCCAGTTGCCCGGCCCGCACGGCCTCGGCCCGCAGGCGGTGCAGTTCGGTCTGGTCCTCCACCACGCCCAGCCCGAACAGGGGCAGCTCGTCGGTGCCCCAGACCACCGTGGAGGTCACGCGGCACAGCCTGATCTGGCCGTCTGGCCTGCGCACCCGCACCTCGAACCGGGCCACCCGGTCGCGTTCGGCCCGGTTGCGCTGCATCTCATAGGCCAGCGATTCGCGGTATTCGGGCAACACCAGGTCGAGCACGTGGGTGCCGCGCATCTCGCCCAGGGTCAGCCCGGTGATGGCGCACAGCGCCCGGTTGGCCTCGATGACGTTGCCCGCCGCGCTGGTGTGCAAGAGGCCCACGGGCACGTCGTCGTAGATGCGGCGCAGCAGCCGTTCGTGCCTGCCCAGGGCCGCCTCGTGGGCATGGACCATGCGGTCCTTGCGCTCCAGGGTGGCCTGCAATTCCTCTTCGGCCCGGCGCTGGGTGGTCACGTCGTGCACGTACACGGCGATCTGGGCCACGCGGCCCTGGGCGTCGTGCACGGGCACCAGGTTGTGGCGCAGCACGCGGCCGCCGTCGCGGTCCTCGAACGAACCGCCGCGCCCGGTGGCCACGCAGCGGGCCAGTTCCGCCCGGCGCTTGCCGGCCATCTCGGGCGGCATGTGGGTGAACATGCTCTCGCCGGTCATGTCCTGCCCGTCGCGCCAGGCATGGCGCGAGGCGGCGCTGTTGTGCGCCACGATGGTGCCGTCCGGCTCCATCAGGAAGGCGGCCCCCGGCGCCGCATCCAGCAGGGCGCGGCGGGTTTCGCCTATCTCGCGCAGGGCGCGGCGGGCGTTGACCGCCTCGGTGATCTCCACCCCCACCAGCAGCGCCCGGCACACGATGCCGCTGCCCGGCAGGCCCCGCCCCGCCAGGGTAATGTTGAAATGCCGCTCGCCCGCGCCGCCGGTGACGGCCAGTTCGCCGGTCACGCGCTGCTCGCCCGCGAAGGTTCGCGCCAGCAGGGGCGCCAGTTGCGCGGCCACCCCGGCGGGCACCAGTTCTTCCAGCCTGCGGCCGCGCGCCTCCATGCGCCAGACCCCGAACAACGCCTCGAAGCCCCGGTTGACCATGCGCACCCGCCCGTCGGCATCCGCGCACAGCGCCAGCAGGGGCACCGAATCCAGCAGCATGTCGGGGGTTTCGGGATCGGCATCCAGAGGCAGCAGTCGCGCCTCGGCCTTGCGCAGCCGGTGGCGCAGCACGGCCACCTCGGCGCGCAGGCGTTGCAGTTCCTGGTCCGGCGTCAATGCAGGGGGGGCGAGGGGGGCGAGGGGGGCGAGGGGGGCAAGGGGCGCGGGGGGCTGGGCGGCGGGCTGAGGGAAAAGGTCATGCCGGGGCACTGCCGCCCCGGCGGACGTGCCGCCGCCCCCCGACTGTTCAGCACGGGCGGCGCGGGCGGGACAAACAGAACTGGCAGAACTGGCAGAATTGGCAGAACCAGCCGGACTGGCCGGACTGGCAGAACCGGCCGGGCTGCCCGGACTGCCCGAGCTGCCCAGACTGGCGGACACGGACGGTTCCGCCGTGCCGGGGGATGCCTGCGGCGCGCCCCCGGAGCCGGGCGGCGTGCCGGTACGGGAAGCGGCGCGCTTGGGCATGGTCTACTTGCTCACCCACAGGGAAAAACGGTTCACCCGGTCGTGCAGCCGTTCGCTGACGCTGCGTCCGAACATGCGGCGCATCAGGGTATCGGGCAGCGCCGTGCGGCGGCCCACCGCCACCACGGCAAACCTGTCCCGCTCGGCCACACGCAGGATGGTCTCGGCCTTGTCGGCCCTGTCGGTGCAGTCGCGGCCGCCCACCATCAGCACCCGGATCCGGGCCTCGTCCACGCCGTTGGCCAGCACGGCCTCGCGCGCGGCGGCGATGGCCTCTTCGCCCGACATGCACGAGCCAAGGCCGGACGCATGGCCGGACGTATCGCCGCACGCGCCGTCCGGGCCGTGACCGGCCCCGTTGCCCGGCTCGCGCCCCGTCGGCCATGCGCAGGTTTTCGCCGGAACCGTCCACGCACAGCAGCACGCCGGACAGGCCCGGCTCCGGCTGGTGGCACACCCACAGGGGGAAGGCTATCTCCTCGCCCAGCAGCCCGCGCGAAACGCTGGTGGTGTAGGTCTGCTCCAGCCAGCCCAGGTAGCGGCGGCCGGAGACCACGGCATCGTACAGGCCCCGGTGGGCTTCCTCGACGATGTCGCGCACCACGCCGAACTGGCGGGGCACGGCGCGCGTCTCCACGTTCTCGGCCGCAAAGCCGTGCTCCACGGCCCACCGGCGGGCCCGGGCCAGCTGTTCCATGCCCTGGCGCATCTGCGCGTCGGACAGGATCACCTCGCCAAGGCCCGCGGTGTAGGCGTCGGGCACCACGTAGAACAGCGTCAGCCGCAGGGCAGTTTTGCAGCGGAAGAATCCGGCCACGAAACGCAGGTTCCACGATTCGCCGCCGTCTCCACCCATGGTCAGCAGCAGGTGGCGCTCCATGGCGGACCTACTGGAACAGGTAGCCGTAGCGGACCGAAATGCCGTCGGTGCGCTCCGCGATGTGGGCCACCAGGTCTTCCACGGTTTCCGCGGTCACCACGCCCACCTCCCGGGCAAGGTAGTGGCGCAGCGTGCCCTCGCTCTGCGAGAACACCCAGACCACGGAATAGGCCGAGCCCACGGCGGGCCGGGACGGGAATTCCGGCGTGGTGGAAAGCAGCACGCGGATCTTGGGGGCGTCCTTTTCGGACAGCACGAACAGCGAACTGGCGTTGAAGACATCCTTCAGGCGGAAGGCCAGGCGCGCCCCCAGGCTGTCGGTGCCCTCAAGCTCCACGGCCACCTGCACGGCCCGGTCCACGTTGGGGGCGGGCTTGTCGGCCACGGCCTTGGGCGCGGCCTCGGCGGCCAGCGCGGAAGAGACGCCGACGGCTCCGGGGAACAGGGAGGACTGGGGAAACAGTGCGGAGCGGGAACGGGCGCGGCATGACACAACCTCCTTGCGGTTCACGGATCGTCCCACAAGGGTAGTCGCTGCCGAAGCATTTAGCAAGACGCGCCCCTTGCGGGCACCCGCATGAACAGTGTGGCCACCAGCGAACACGCCGCCAGCGCGGCCCCCAGATAAAACGGAATGCGAAAGTCCATCATCCACAACATGCCGCCCACGGCGGGCACCACCACCGCCGCCACGTGGTTCACCGCAACGCCCACGGCCATGCTGGGGGCGATGTCGGCAGGATCGGCGATCTTCTGGAAGTAGGTGCGCACGGCCACGATGAAGTTGAAGAATATCTGGTCCAGCACGTACAGCAGGCCCACCAGCCAGCGGTCCTCGACCACGGTGTAGGCCAGGCAGATGCCCCCCAGCGACAGGCATTCCAACACCAGCAGCCTGCGTTCGCCCACGGCGTTGATGGCCCTGCCGATGAGCGGGTTCAGGAACCAGTTCACCGCGTTGTTGAGCATGAAGAACAGCGTCATCTCGCGCACTCCAAACTCGAAGCGCTCCACCAGCAGGAAAGCCGAGAACACGATGAATATCTGCCGCCGCGCCCCGCCCAGCAGGGTGAGCAGGTAGAATAGCCAGTAGCGTTTGCGCATGACCATGCCCCGGCGCTGCACCGGCAGCCCCTGGGCGCGCGGGTCGCGCGTCAGCGCCCACAGCCCGGCCAGCACCGCCAGCCCGCCCGAGATGGCGAACAGGCCGGAAAAGGGCAGCACCCCGGCGGCAAGGAAGATCACCGCGCCGATGGCCAGGTTGCCCCCGGCGTTGAGCCCGCGCAGCCGCCCGATGACCAGCGGGGCCGTGCGCACGTCGAAGTACTGGAGGATCAGCGACTGGTTGGTGGTCTCGAAGTAGTGGAAGCCGAAGGACATCAGCATGGTGGTGAACACGATGCCCCCGAACGACGGAAAGAACCCGGCGGCCAGCACCCCCACGCCCAGCATGACCACCGAAAACGCGGCCAGGCGGTGCTCGCGCAGCACCAGCAGCAACAGGATGACCCCGATGGACAACAGGCCCGGCACCTCGCGCAGGGACTGCACCAGGCCGTTCTGCGCGCCGGTAAGCCCCGCCTCGTGCACGGCGAAGTTGGTGTAGAGCGTGCTCCAGCCCTGGTACCCGATGGCGTTGGCCAGGGTAAGCACCAGCAGGAAGACGTACATGGGCCGGTTGGGAATGGTGGGCAGGTCGGGGACGCGCTGCACGCAAGGCTCCTGCGGGCGGAACGGAAGATGTCGCGCCGGATGGGGGGCGGAAAGGATGCCGGTGCGGGACGGATGCCCGCGCACGGGGTTGGGCCGGAAGGTGTGCCCTACGCCCGCGCGTGGGCACTGTCAACGAGGCGAGCGCGCGCCAGTCCGCGCGGGCCGGGGCCGGAGCGGACCAGCCCGCCGGGGAGGAAGGGAGGGGGGAGAGGGGGGAGAAGGCGGGCGAAAGGGCACCGCCGGAATTACCGGTCGCCGAACACCTCGGCCTCGAACCAGTACAGTTCGGTGCGCCCGTCCTTCCAGGCGTCCCGCCAGACGCCGGGGGGCAGCCCCGCCTTGCGGCAGGTCTGGGCCAGGAAGGTCTCGCGGTCCCAGCCCCATTCCACGGGCACCTGCGGCAGCAGCACCCCGGAGCGGAAGCCCTGGCGCACCAGCAGCCCGTGCCGCCCCACCCGCACCAGGGACGGGTCGGGGCAGCGGGTCAGGGGACCCAGCACCGAGATGTCCAGTTCCAGCCCGGACGCCTCGGCGGCGGTCACCGGCGGAAAGCGCGGGTCCTCGAAGGCCGCCGCGCGGGCCATGCGGGCCACGGTGAGGTACAGCGGCCCGTCGCCCACCATGGAGCCGATGCAGCCGCGCAGGTGGCCGCCCTGCTTGAAGGTGACGAACGCCCCCAGGGAACGGTGCAGCACGCCGGGGGGCGGCGCGGGCACCCCGGCGTCATCGGGGCCGCCGGACCCTTCCGGCTCGCCGTCACCCCCGGACAGGTGGCGCAGCACGGCCCAGCGGGCAAGGTCGAGCAGCCATGCCCGCTCGGCGGCGGACAGTTCCAGCCGGAACGCGCCGGAACCGGCGTCAGCGGGATCGGGGG
>JALHHV010000088.1 GCA_022837365.1 Desulfovibrio sp.
TACGGCACCGCCGTGCAGTTCTGCCGCGACGAAAAGGACGGCGGCAACGGCAGCGGGCCGTTGCGGTTGCAGGCGTGACCGGCTGGAACTTTACCCATGCAGGAGTATGCGATGACGACTGAAGGGCATGGCGACATCAAGTCATTGACGAATCTTGCCATGTTCTACCGCAAGCAGGGGAACATGGAAAAATTTCGGGCATACGCAGCTGAAGCGGAGGCATGCCTTGTTGGTGATGGCAAGGATGGGCCGCTGATTGGCGAGGGTATCCGGTGCCTGTTCGAACTGGGGCGTCACGACTTGTTGGTGGAAATATTTCATGCAATGAAATCGAACGGCTATCCTGCGGCCGAGATGGCGTACCTGCATGGAGAATCCTTGTTCCGGTCGGGCAGGCTGCGTGAGGCCATGCAGGTGTGGAAAACGGTGCCCACAGGCGATGAGGCGTTGTCTTTCCTTGCCGTGCGTATGCGGCAGGTATTGGAATACCCCGAGCAGGTGTTCGGCAGGAATTTGCTGCAAAGTCCAGAGCCTCGGGTACATGTACTGATTCTGACCAAAGATAGAAAAGAATACCTGCGTAAGACGCTGGCCTGCTTGCGAGCAACGGAATATTCAAACTATTCAGTGTACATAGTAGATAACAATAGTGCCGACGGCACCCCGGGTATCCTTGCGGATGAAGCCGCGCTGTTCCCTGCGCATGTGGCGGTACGGCACGCGGTACTGCCCACAAATATTGGCCGTCCGGCGGGCCATAACTGGTTGCTGACGGCGTGGGACCATTCCGAGGCCGAATACCTTGCCATTCTGGATGATGACATGCTGGACTTTCCTGCCAACTGGCTGAAGGTGTTTGTGAACAGCATTTCCCTGAAGCCGGACGTGGGGGTGGTGGGCGGCAAGACGGTGGGCCGCGACCTGCTGATTCAGGACGCCACGTCCATCATCACCGGCCTCTCGCCTGAGGGACGTATAGAGTTCTTCACCAACCGGGGCGCATTCGACTGGGGCCAGTTCAACGTCATCAGCAACTTGTCGGACTACACCATTGGCTGCGCCTGCCTGTACAAGCGCGAGGTGTTCGACGTGGCCGGGCATTTCGATATCCGCTTTTCGCCGTCACAGGGGGTGGACATCGACCATGGCATCCGCATGCGCAAGGCCGGGTACGACATGATCTACAACGGCAACGTCACCTTCGTGCACGCGCAACTGACCAGCGAGGGGATAGAGCGGGACCGGGTGCGGCTGGGCAATTCCCTGGGGAACTTCCTGAAGCTCGGTCACAAGTACTCGCCGGAGGAATTCCGGGACATCATCGCCGCACGCGCGGAACGGCAGCGGGCCTTCGACGCCTGCGGCGGAGTGTTCGGGTAGAAGGGGAACCCAGAGCCATGCTCACGTCGTACCGTGAAAGGCAGCTGTACAGTGTGCTTTGAGAATATCGTGGTGCCAACAAGCCATAATAGTCGGGGAGCGGCAAATGAGTGAAGACTTCATGGTGGATGAAGGTGAATTCCTTTTACGGCGGAATGCAATAGCGGTCAGAATTTTTGAAGAAGCCTTGCGTGAATTTTCATATGAAAACTTTTCGAAATCTTCATATCTGATAGACATGTATCAAAAGCGTATAAATAAAAATGAAATATATATAAACGACAATAGAAGGGTTATGGATCCCGAGGTGTCTGTCGTTATTGTAGCATATGCAACATGTAGAATGTTAATAGAATGCATAAAATCTGTATTAGAAGGCAGTTTTGATAGGTTCGAGATTATTGTTGTGGATAATGGAGAGAATGATTCAGTGGTAGGCACTCTTCATAGGCTCCCAATATTATATGTGAAATCGCCTTGCAATTTATTTCTATCGGAAGCAAGAAACATTGGTGTCTGCATGGCACAATCTCCAATTTGTGTTTTCCTCGATGATGATGCAATAGCAGATAGGAACTTTTTAAAAAAAATATCGGAAGTGTTCTCAATTCCCGGCGTGTTTGCTGTGCGTGGAAGGGTGATTCCAAAGACAAAAAGTGCATATCAGGATAGTAGTAGTCATTATGATGAGGGTGATAAATTTATTCCGCATGTTATTAATACAGAGGGGAATTCAGCGTGGAGAAGGGATATATATAGAAAATTTTCTGGAATGGATCCATTACTGTTTGGTCATGAGGGGACAGAACTTTCAGAAAGAATGAATGATTATTACGGTAAGTGGGTAACGTTCTATTGTCCAGATGTTGTTATATATCATGACTATGCGATCACCGAAGAGAAGAAACAGGTGAAGGAAGCTCGGCATGAGCGCATGTTGAGATACATAAAATGGAAAAAGAAAGCTTCGTTGTTGCGAAAAGGGGAGTGTGGTGCATTAGGCAATTTTGTACGTTACGCGCGTAGCCCTGTCGTAAGCGTTGTTTTGTCCGCATATAACGCGGAAAAGTACATTGAGTCGTCGATTAGTTCTGTTCTGAATCAAAGGTTTTCAGATATTGAGGTGCTGGTTGTTGACGATGGGTCATCTGACGGTACTTCTGACGTGGTGAGGAAAATCAAAGATAGGCGCGTGGTGTTGCATAGATGTGATACTAATCAGGGGCTAGCGAGTGCGCTTAACATGGGTTTTTCGTTGGCCAGGGGAAAGTATATAGCCCGCATGGATGCAGATGATTTGTGTTCAGAAAATAGATTTGTTGTTCAATTACATCACATGGAAAAGAATAGATCGATTTGCGTTTGCGGAGGCGCAATTCGCAGGTTTGGCCATTCAGATGGCCTTGTTCAATACCCATCTTCAGATGCTGAGTTGAAGAGCAGTATGCTGTTGTATGGTCCATTTGCACATCCATTTGTAATATTTGATGGAGAATTTGTGCGGAAGAATGGCATTATGTATAATGTTGATTATAAGAATGCTCAAGATTATGAATTGTGGATGCGGATTGGTCACGAATATGGATCATGCATATTTGGAAATGTTGCGGATGTTGTGGGGTGGTATAGGGTGCACGCTGGCAGTGAGAGTGTAGTGCATAAAAAGCGACAGATGGACGCTGTGTGGCATATTCATAAAGATAATTTTTGTAGAATAAAATGGAATATGTCTGATGATGATATCCGGATTTGTCGTGACTTGTTTTGCAATGTGTTGAGAGTAGATGTTATTGAGTCATTTGTGGAAATGAAGAATTTTTTATTGCGCTTGAATAAGTTAAATATTCAAACATGCGTATACGGTAGTGATTTGTTTCGTGGGGCGGTGACGCGAAAGTTTATTGACCTGTGCAGGGCAAATTTAAATTTTGGGGAAATACTCGAAGAGCAAGTGAGTATTTTTAAGAGGAAAATACTTAGCCACTAGTGGCGGCGTGTAGCTCAGATGTGTTTATGGAGGTGCTTGTATGCGGGGTCACATTGCTACGCTTTCGAGTGTGATATTGCCAGATGGGTGTGGTTTGTTGCGCACGCCTCCACGCGCCAAAGGCGATATGTATATTGAATATGAAAATCAATTTGACAATACAACAGTATTTTATGATGTTTTTATGTACAAGAAATGGGTTTTTTTGTCAGGGCCACCGCTGCGCAACTTGCTTGATACGTTTACAAATGCTACATTTTTCCTTGATGGAAAAAGATGTAGGGCCATTTTGAAGGATATAGATAGAACGCAACGTTCTTATATTATTTCGGGTCAAAATTGCCATCGACTTGAAATCGTCTCTGATAGATTCCAGTTTGATATAGAGATACATTTTAACAATAGTGATATATTTTGCGGAAAGAATGTTCTTATGACGTTATCACGTGATAACGATTTGCAATGGATACGCGACTGGATAGATTATCATGTAAAAGTTCATAAGGTTAACGGAATATTAATTTATGATAATTCATCTACAAAGTACGACTGTGATGAATTACTTGAAAATATTATGTTGAATAGATGTATTGAGTCAGCGGTAGTCGTTCCATGGCCATATAAATATGGTCCCGTGGGTAAAACAAATGTTCGTAAATATATTTGGGACAGCGATTATTCACAGTATTCCGTCAATGAACATGCCAGGAGAAGATTCCTTGCCTCGTGCAGGGGAGTACTCCGTGTGGATATTGATGAATTGGTGGGATTCGAGAATGAATATGATGTTTTTTCATACCTCGCCGGGACGCCCAACGGAGTGGTTTTTTTTCACGGTAGATGGATGGAGCCAATTCCCCGGACTGAAGGATCTCCACGGCATAAGGATTTTTGTAAAATTAATAAAAAAAATGGATTATCGCCCGTAAAATGGGCAATGACGCCATCGCGCGTGCCCGAATCGATTCAGATGCTGGTGCACGGGATATCGCCAGCGATCATTGAATGTCCTGAAGAGCCAGGCTTCTGCTACCGGCATTTTCGGGGTATTAACACCAACTGGAAAGACCCGTTGCGAAGCATAGCACACAATGAGGCTGACGTGGATTGTTTTGAGGATACCGAGTGGAAGAATATCGTTTGTCGCCTCGGTTGGTAGCGCGTATTTTATCCTACCTTCATGTGGAGGACTACGGCAATGGAAACTGGTTTTTACGACAAGGGATTTTATGATCGTCAGCGGTATGGATCATTCCTGTCCGCTGCGGTCATTCTGCCTTTCATCCTGCAAAGATTCCCACAAATAAGCAGTATGGTAGATATCGGTTGCGGCGTAGGCACATGGTGCTCTGTTGCAAAACTCATGGGTCTTTCCGTGCTGGGCAAGGACGGCAATAGCGTCTTTGGAGAGTCCATGCTGGAGGCCAATGAATATGTACAGGAGGACTTTGGAACAACGTTAGCAGATAATGGCAGAAAATACGACTTATGCATATCCTTGGAAGTGGCCGAGCACTTGCCGCCCGACAAGGGAGAAGACTTTGTGCGCTACCTGTGCGGACACGCTGATTTGGTGTTGTTTGGAGCAGCAATACCGACCCAAGGCGGTGCGAATCACATCAATTGTCGGTGGCAGTCGTACTGGGCTTCGCTATTCCGAAAAAACGGTTATGTATGCTTTGACGTAGTCAGAAAGCCGTTTTGGTGCAATCCAAACGTAAAGTGGTGGTATGCGCAGAATACTCTTGTCTTTTGCAAGGAAACTCGTTCAAATATAATGGAGTTCTGCAAGAAGGCACATGCGGAATTACCTATCGATATCGCGCACCCTTGCCTTACTCAAAATTATGACAAGGGATCGGGAACGCTCATCGACCAGAAAATAGCCAGCTTCGCTCGGCTTGCGCACTACCACGTGATGGGCAAGCGTATGGATGATGCGCGGAAATATATGCAGACGATAGCCGATACTATTGCATAATCGTGTAACCGATCACTCGCTATTCGTCCGAGCCTGTTACTGCAAGCGAGTACCTGATCAAATTGGAACCTGTGCTAGGCAGGGCCGGTATGGTCAGGTTCTCGCTTGTTTTTTATGAAGGGCGGACGCCATCCATTGGCGAGCGCGCAATACGAACCCTGTCGATAAGGGGCGTGTGTTTTGTTGGGTAAGAATCATCCTGAGGCAGGGGGCGGCGGGTTATGGTGTTGGCAGTGCCGGGTCGCCCGCATCAGCCCTCGGGATCGCCTTTCCGCGCGGGCGCGCAGTTCCCTTCGGTCAGGAACGAGCGTTCCTCGTCGGTGAGCACGACGCGCTCGATTATGGGATACGCCGCGCTGGGGGGCTGGACCGTGCGGGGTTCCGGCCTTTCGTCCGCGCCCGCCGCGTCTGTCCTCACCATTTCCTCGCGCCAGACGCCGGGCTGCGCGGGCTCCCGCTCGCGCGCCATCAGGACGAGCCGCTTGGAGTGCTCCAGCAGCCGGGCGAAGCGCCCCGGCGCGTGCAGCCCGCTTTCACGTCCTTCGTGGCTGCGCGCGGAATACAGGGTGTGCGGCACGTGGACGAAGCGCGCCCCGCCCAGGGCGAAGCGCAGGAAGCACTCGTGGTCGTCGGCGTCGGCGGTTTCGTCGAAGGGGCCGAAGCGATCGTGCAGGGCGCGGCGGTACAGCTTGGCCACCCCGCACAGGTACCAGCTGCGGAACGAGGCGTCGAAGGAATGTTCCGGCAGGCGGAACTCGCGCAGGATGCGCATGTCGTCGTCCACCACGAACATGTCGGCGTAGGCGAAGTCCGCCGTGTCGTCCATGAGCGGCCGGGCCAGGGTGGAGAACAGCTGCGGGTGGCAGATGTCGTCCGCCGGGACGAAGGTGCAGTACTCCCCGGAGCACTGCGCGAG
>JALHHV010000089.1:0-2024 GCA_022837365.1 Desulfovibrio sp.
TTCTACGAGCACCGCGTGGGCGCGGTGTGCCGCAACCCGCGCCTGATGCTCATGCCCCTCGACGACCACCTGGCCCATCGCGGCGACGGCATCTTCGAGAGCATGAAGTACCTGCACCGCCGCATCTACCAACTGGACGCGCACCTGGAGCGCATGCGCCGCTCCGCCGCCGGGCTGTACCTGGCCCCGCCGTGCGCGTGGGAGCGCATGCGCGAGATCATCGTCGAGGTGGCCCGGGCAGGCGGCGAGGCCAACGGCTCCATCCGCGTGCTGGTGGGGCGCGGCCCCGGCGGCTTCGGCATCGACCCCGCCGAGTGCCCGGAACCCAGCCTGTACGTGGCCGCCTACCGTTTCACCCCCAAGCCCGAGGCGTGGTTCGACAGGGGGCTGACGGCCTTCCGCAGCACCATCCCCGCCAAGCAGGGCTACCTTGCGCGCATCAAGAACGCCAACTACCTGCCCAACGTGCTCATGACCCGCGAGGCGCACGAGCGCGGCATGGACGTGCCCTTCTCGTTCGACGAGGAAGGTTGCCTGGCCGAAACCGCCATCGCCAACGTGGCCCTGGTGGACGAAACCGGAACCCTGGTGGTGCCGGAGTTCACCAACGCCCTTGCGGGCACCACCGTGCTGCGCGCCGTGGAACTGGCCCAGGGCGAACTGCCCGTCAGCTTCCGCAAGGTGCGCGAGGAAGAGTTGCACGCCGCCCGCGAAATCCTGGTGCTGGGCACCAGTTCCGACTGCGTGGCCGTGGTGGCCTACGAAGGCCGCCCCGTGGGCGAAGGCCGCCCCGGCCCGGTCTCGCGCCGGTTGCGGGCGTTGTTGCAGGCGGATTTGCTGGAGAATGGCGTGCCGTTCTAGGGAAGTGAAGATGTGAAGCACGCGGGGGGGAAGGGGAGAAACTTTTGGAAAAGTTTCTCCCCTTCCCCCCGCACCCCCCATCCCCTCTTCAAAACTTTTCAATGGGTGGGATGAGGATATATTGCGTTGGACAGGGATGCTACTGTTGTTGAACGCTACCCCCGAATGAAAAGTTTTGGGGGGAGGGGTCCGGGGAGGGAGACCTTTTTTAAAAGGTTTCCCTCCCCGGTCGGAATGTTTTTATATGCGGGAATACGCGCTGCCATGACCACCGACACCGCCATACACATCATCCTGCTGGACCTTGGGCGCGAGATGCGCGGGGGCCAGTTGCAGGTGTTCTACCTGGCCCGCGGGCTGCACCGCAGCGACGGGTTTTCGGTGGTGGTGGCCTGCCCGGCGGGCGCGCCCCTGGCGCGCGAGGCGGCGGCGGCGGGCATTCCCGTGCTGGGGCTGCCGGGCCGCCGGTCGTGGAGCCCGCGCGCGCTGCTGGCCCTGCGGCGCGAGGCGCGCGGCCACGGCGCGGTGGTGCTGCACACCCACGACGCCCGCGCGGCCAGCCTGGGCGCGCTGTGCAAGGGCACGTGGGGGGCAAAGGTGCGGCTGGTGCACACCCGGCGGGTGTCCTATCCGCTGGGACGGGGCCTGAGCCGCCGCAAGTATCTGGCGGCCGACGCGGTGGCGGCGGTCAGCGCGGAGACGGGCGGCGTGCTGGCGGCGGCCGGGCTGGACCCGGCGCGCATCACGGTGATCCATTCCGGCATCGACCCCACCCGCTATTACCCCCGGCGCGAACGCGGCGACGGCCGCTTCGTGTTCGGCATGGTGGGCGCGCTCACCCCGCAGAAGGGGCACACGGTGCTCATCGAGGCGCTGGCGGCGTTGCAGGCGCGCGAGGCCGCGCACGCGGATGGCGACGCCGGAGGCGCGCAGGGCGGACCGCTCCTGCCCCCGTGGGAGGTGCGCGTGGTGGGCGAAGGCCCGCTGTTCGGCATCCTGCTGGACCGCGCCGACGAACTGGGCGTCTCGCCGCGCATGGCCTTTCTGGGACGTCAGGACAGCCGCCGCATGCTGCCCGACTGCGACGCCCTGGTGGTGCCTTCCGTGCACGGCGAAGGCAGCAGCGGCGTGATCAAGGAAGGCTGGGTCACCGGGCTGCCGGT
>JALHHV010000089.1:2057-8539 GCA_022837365.1 Desulfovibrio sp.
GCGTGGCCCACTACACCGACATGCGCATGGCCGAAGCCTACATGGCCCTGTACCGCCGCCTGCGCTAGGGGCTGTTTCTAAATTGTCCTTTCGCCCGTTCCGACCCGAAGGGCGCGAAGCGTGGCCGTTGGGCGAGCCTGCGAGCCCTACGGACATCGTGCGCAACGCGGTCAAACCTCGCCTGCCCTGTCCAGCAGCCCTCGCCTGCCCTGTCCAGCAGCCCTCGCCTGCCGTCTTCCCTTCCATCTTTTTCCCCGCCATGTTTCGGCCCGTTCCGGGCCGGGCACGACATGCGCACGCCCGTCGCGCACGTGTCGTGCGCCGATGCGTTGTTGCGGCCATTGCAGGGGGCTTCCGTCATGCGAGTGTTCACTGCCGCACGCGGTCCGTGGATGGTGCGGGCCATGCAATTGCAGGAATGCATCTGTGGCGCAAGGGATGCCGCACCATCACCAGGTGCGCGAGGCGCCGTGCGGCGCTGGCGAGTGACCGGTGCTGCAATGGCCGGGAACACGCAGGGGGTGCATACCTTGCGCCAAGGAGCCAAAGGTAGGGTTTGCCCGCAGTGACAGGGGGGCATCATGCGGTATAGATACACCGCAAGTGAGCCGCGAGGGGGATTCTCCATGACCTGGGTGTTCATGATCGTGGCGCTGGCGGTGTTGGTCATCCTCATCGCCCGCGACCGGTGACGCCCCTGCGGCAGCCGTGCGCCAGCGGCGGAACGGAGGGCGGAGGGGCAGAGCCCGAGAGAAATGGGCCGGAGGGGCAAAGCCCGAGACAAATGGGTCGGACGTGCATCGTCCGGCCCATTTTTCGCGTGTGGCGCGCCCGTCTTTTCACGTCTTCCGGCGGGTTCCGCAACGGACAGGGGCCGGACGACGTATCGTCCGGCCCCTGCGTCATGGTCCGGGGTGGCGGCGCGGCGGGGTGCCCGTCACGCCGCGCGCGGGTCTAGCTGGCCGGGGCGGCAGCGGGCGGCGGCACCAGGCGGTTCTGGCCGTCCCACACGCGCGGGGCCTTGGGGGTGAGCGGGATGTACTTGAACCACTTGTGGGTGGCCATGTGGGCCGGGTCCATTTGCAGTTCGCGGCTGTGCTTCAGGATGGGCGGCACGATCTTCTTGATGTCGCCGTCCAGGTCCTTGGCGGTGGTGAAGGCCGCCGCGCGGATGGCCACGTCCACGGCCTTCTGGCTGTACTGCTGCGACTGGGCCAGGGTGTTCAGGGCCTTGGTGGGGTTGTGGAAGCCCACGCTGTTCTCGGCCGAGATCAGGTCCCAGAAGAACTGGCCCTTGCGGCACATCTGGCGCGCCTCGATCATCAGGGCTTCGTAGTCCGGCGGCTTGGGCCCGGCGTATTCGTCGGCCATGCGGATGGCCTCGTGCGCCTTCACCGAGATGTCCTGGGCCACCATCAGCTGTTCCCACACCTTGTTCTGGGTGAACAGCACCCGCTGGCGCAGGTAGTCGGGGGTCTTGTCGGTGTGGCACTGGCGGCAGGCGCGCAGGTCCGGGTCCTTCAGCGGCGACGTCCAGTGGTGGGTGGACATCTTCTTCTTGCCGTCAAGCCGGACGTAGGACATGTGGCAGTCGGCGCAGGATACCCCGGCCGCGCCGTGCACGCCGTTGACCCACGTTTCGTATTCGGGGTGCTGGGCCTTGAGCATGGGGGTCTTGGACACGGGGTGCACCCAGTCCACGAAGTTGCCCTCGAAGCCCTTGGTCGTCGTGTTGCCGTGGGTCTTGTAGTACTCGAACATGTCTTCGGGGTCGAAGCCGTTGGCCCACGGGAACACCGGCTTCTTGGCCGCGCCGAATTCCTTGTCCTGGAAGTAGTATTCCACGTGGCACTGCCCGCAGACCAGCGCGCGCTTTTCGTTGCGGGGCAGGTCCTTGAATTCCTTGTTCTGGGTCTTCAGGTAGTCCTTCAACGGTTCGCTGTACAGGCGCAGTTCCATGGTCTGCGGCTCGTGACAGTTGGCGCAGCCGATGGTGTGGTCGTCCACGTCCAGCTTCTGGCGGAACTCGTGGAAGTCCTTGGCCCAGAAGGCGTCGCCGTTTTCCTTCACCCACTCCATCATCTTGGGCGTCTTGCAGTTCCAGCAGGTGGAGGGCAGGCCCGCCTTCTCGCTGTAGTTGTTCAGCCGGTCGATGTGCAGGATGTCCTTCACCGCGTAGGTGTGGCCCCGCGCGGCGCGGTATTCGTAGCTGAAGGGATACCCCAGCCACAGGTTCTTCAGGTACGGCTGGGCGTGCTTGTACCCTTCGGGCAGGGGATTCACGTTGTCATTTTTGTTATAGGCTACGGAGCCGCCGTACTCGGTCATGATCTGCGATTCGTTGTTGCGCAGGTAGGTCTCGTAATGCAGCGGGAATTCCGGCTTGAAGGCGGAATTCTTCAGTTCTTCGGCCGAAAGCTTGGTCTTGTACGTTGGCGTCATGGGCTCCGAGGGCTCGGAGCAGCCCGCCAGCACGGCGAGCGCCATGGCCATCAGCGCGACGAGAAGGCGACGGCTAGACATCGGCGGCACTCCTTCTGGCGATGGGCAACTTGGGGGTGTGGGGCACGTGACGGTGGCAGTCGGTGCAGTACTTCTTGGTTTCCATGGACACGGTCATGGTGGTGGCCACGTGGCAGCGCCGACAGTTGGCCTGCACCACGTCCTTGGTTTCTCCGCCGGGGTGGATCAGGTCGGGGATGGTGCCAAGGGTTGTCGAATAGATGTCGCGCGTGCCTTCCTTGGCCTTGAACGGCAGCTTGACGAGCAGGTTGTGCGGCGCATGGCATTCGTTGCACGCCAGCTTCGCGTGCGGCGAGCGCTTGTGGGTCAGCGCCGCCTCGGCCATGGAGTGGCAACTGCCGCAGAACATGGCCTGGTCCGTGGCAGTCATGGCCAGGGCCGCGCCCACGGTGACGGCAACGCCCGCCAGCGCGGCCACGAGCATGATGCGCCATGGTCGCCCGGTGGAGTTGCTCCGCAGTGCATGCATGGTTCCTCCTCCTGTTGGTGTGTCGTGCCCCTGTCCGGCGCGAAGACCGGCATGGCGTTCCGCGCGGGTGCCGCACGGAGCCGCCGGGGGTACGGATATCCGCCTGATTGCGGAGTATCCGGACGGTTGGCGACGGCGCCCGGCGGCATCCCCCCGGTGGTTCGCGGCGGGCATGGCAGGGGTTCCCGTTCCAGTATATGGGAAAACAACATCCCGTGATACAATGATTTTTAGTTGGAGCTGCGAAGTCTGAACTTTTACAATTTTCTGATTTATGGTGCACCATGCTGCTTTATCAGGATAAAACATGGAATATTGGTGTGCCGCACAGCCGAAGAGACCGCGCCGCGCCTGTGGCGAAGAGCGGGGTGGAAGACCGGCAAGGCACGGCGGACAAGGAATGTGCGGGGCGATGCGGATCTATCCAGTGGGAACAACAGGAAAAATACTGCATAAGCGTGCAACATGCGCCATGGCGGCGCGGGAGTTCAGCGCAAGGCCGGTGGAGGCGTCCGGGAGGCCGGGTTGAATGCGCACATTCAGAAAATTATTTGTTTGAATACAAGATATTAAGCATTATTTTGTTTCAAAATTGTAAAAATATGTAGTACAAATATGTAATAAAAATTCCAATATCATCACAGGCAAACGCGCGTTCTTGCCGTTTTTGGAATTTTCCGCTATCGCACGTGAACCCGCTGCGGATTGCGCATTCGTGTCATTCCGGGGCGGAGTCCACGCCATCCGGAGAACGCGTCCATGTGTCGATTGTTCGCCTTGACCTCGACGGAGCCCGTCTCCCCCATGGTGGCCATCAATGCCCTGAACGTGATGAAGGAAGGGCATGACGGTTCCGGGGTCGGGCTCTATCTTTCCGGTCTTTCGGGACCCTTCGCGGAACATCCCGAGTATCCCATCCTCTCCGGCATCTTCACCGAAAAGGGCCTCAAGCGGCTCGACGGAATCATGGACGACCTGGGGTTTCGTCCGTTCCATTCGGTGTCGATCATCAAGTCCAATCCGCCCACGGGCACGCCTAAACGCGGCGTGTACCTGGCCCGCGCCTACGAGCCGCCGAAAGCCTGGGCGGACATGTCCGGGGCCGAGCGCACCGCGCAGCTGGTGCAGACCCGCGTGGCCATCCGCCAGCAGGGCGAGGCCGAGCGCGACATGATGGCCTTCTCGTTCTGGCCGGGCGTGGTGATGCTCAAGGAAGTGGGCGACCCGCTCACCGTGGGCGAGTACCTGGGCCTTGACCGGCCCGACCTGCATGCCCGCCGCATCCTGTGCCAGGGCCGCCAGAACACCAACTACGCCATCAACCTGTACGCGTGCCATCCGTTCTTCATCGAGGGCGTGTGCACCATGACCAACGGCGAGAACACGGCGTTCATCCCCATCCGCGAATACCTCTCGTCGCGCAACGTGCCCGGCTACACCGGCTACCAGTCCGACTCCGAGGTATTCACGCACATCATGCACTTCACGCACTACAAGCTGGGCCTGCCGGTGGAGGCGTACAAGCACGTCATCACCCCGCTGTCCGATGCCGAAATGGCCGGTCACCCCGACCGCGACATGCTGGCCCGCCTGAAGGTGCTGTGTCGCAAGATGATCATCGACGGCCCCAACTGCGTCATCGGCTGCCTGCCGGACGGCGCCATATTCATGGTGCAGGACCGCAAGAAGCTGCGCCCCGGCGTGGTGGGCGGCAAGCCCGGCATGTACGCCTTCTCGTCCGAGTTGTGCGGCCTCGACGCCGCCATCCCCGACCGCGACAAGACCCTCGACTTCCAGCCCATGCATCTGGACACGGCCTACGTCCGTCCCGAATGCCAGGAGGTGACCATATGCAGCCAACTGCAGGCATTACCCCGTCAACGCTGAGCGTGAAGGACCTGCCCTGGCAGGTGGAGTGGAACAAGGACACCTGCACCCTGTGCGGGCGGTGTACCTCCGTGTGCCCGGTGAACGCCATCGAGCTTGCCGTGCACAGGAAGCGCGTGGTGGAAACCTCCACCGGCCTCATGCAGAAGCCGAAGAACAGCTATTCGGTGTTCCACGGCATCCGCCAGCGCACCGACGCGGCCTACGCCTGCATCGGCTGCGCCATGTGCACCATGGTCTGTCCCAACAACGCCATCCGTCCCATGCGGCTGGACGAGGGCACCACGCTGCGCTTCCACAACAACCGGGGGGGCCACGCCCGCACGCGCGGCGGCCGCCGCAACGCCCCGGACAGCCTGCTGGACCAGATCAAGTTCATCCGCATCTCCATGCTCACCGACCCCGCGCTGGACGCCGGGCGGCACGAGTTCGAGCTGCGCACCCTGCTGGGCCGCGTGCTGCCGCCCGAGCAGGGCCTGGCCGCCTTCCAGGACAACGGCTGGGTGCCCGCGGTGCGCGAAATCTACCCGCTGGTCATCGGCTCCATGTCCTTCGGCGCGCTGTCGCCCAACATGTGGGAAGGCTTGCAGATGGGCGTGGCCTACCTGAACGAGGAACTGGGCATGCCCGTGCGCATGTGCACCGGCGAGGGCGGCTGCCCGCCGCGCCTGCTGCGTTCGCGCTTCCTCAAGTACGTCATCCTGCAGATTGCTTCCGGCTACTTCGGGTGGGACGAAATCCTGCATGCCATCCCCCAGATGAAGGAAGACCCCTGCGCCATCGAGATCAAGTACGGCCAGGGCGCCAAGCCCGGCGACGGCGGCCTTCTCATGTGGCACAAGGTCAACAAGCTCATCGCCTCCATCCGCGGGGTGCCGCCGGGCGTATCCCTGCCCAGCCCCCCCACCCACCAGACCCAGTATTCCATCGAGGAATCCGTGGCCAAGATGATCCAGTCCATGAGCATGGCCTGGGGATTCCGCGTGCCCGTCTACCCCAAGATATCCGCCACCACCACCGCGCGCGCCGTGCTGAACAACCTGGTGCGCAACCCCTACGCGGCGGGCCTGGCCATCGACGGCGAGGACGGCGGCACCGGGGCGGCCTACAACGTGTCCATGAACCACATGGGCCATCCCATCGCCTCGAACATCCGCGACTGCTACCACGACCTCGTGCAGCAGGGCTGCCAGAACGAGATTCCGCTCATCGCGGGCGGGGGCATCGGCAAGAACGGCAACCTCGCGCACAACGCCGCCGCCCTGATCATGCTGGGCGCGAGCATGGTGCAGGTGGGCAAGTACGTGATGCAGGCCGGGGCCGGGTGCGTGGGGTCGGAAATCGACCGGTGCAACATCTGCAACCTGGGCCGCTGCCCCAAGGGCATCACCTCGCAGGACCCCCGCGTGTACCGCAGGCTGGACCCGGAACAGGTGGCCGAACGGGTGGTGGACTTCTACCTGGCCTTCGACACCGAACTGCGCAAGATCTTCGCGCCGCTCGGCCGGTCCACCTCGCTGCCCGTGGGCATGTCCGACGCGCTGGGCATTGCGAACAGGGATGCGGCCGACCGGCTCGGCATTCAGTACGTCGTGTAGCGCGC
>JALHHV010000090.1:0-765 GCA_022837365.1 Desulfovibrio sp.
AACAGGATGACCCCCACGGTCTTGAGCACGATCTTCAGGTCCAGCAGGGGCGACATGTTCTTGATGTAGTACAGGTCGTACTCCAGCTTGTAGCGGGCGTCCTCGATGGAGGCCCCGTACGGGTAGCACACCTGCGCCCAGCCGGTGACGCCCGGCTTCACGGTGTGGCGCACGTAGAAGTACGGGATGACCTTTTCCAGTTCGCGCACGAACTCCATGCGCTCCGGGCGCGGACCGATCAGCGACATGTCGCCGCGCAGCACGTTCCACAGTTGGGGCAACTCGTCGATGCGCACCTTGCGGATGAACTTGCCCACCTTGGTCACGCGGGTGTCGCCCTTCTGCGCCCACACCGCGCCGTTCTTTTCCGCGTCCACGGTCATGGAGCGGAACTTCAGCACCGTGAATTCCTTTTCGTGCAGGCCCACGCGTTTCTGCCGGTAGATCACCGGCCCCGGCGATTCCAGCCGGATGACGACGGCCGCGACGAGCATCACCGGCAGGGTCAGGATGAGCAGCACCAGCGAGGTCAGCACGTCGAACACCCGCTTCAGGCGCTGCATGGACCCTTGCGTGTTCAGGTTGAAGCCGTCCTCCATCAGCAGCCATTCGTCGCGGATGAGGCTGACAGGAATGCGCCCGGCCACGTGTTCGTACAGGGTGCGGATGTCCACCACCATCAGGCCGCCCAGCTTGGCGCGCAACAGTTCGCGGGCGATGTCCTCGTCCAGCGGCGCGTCGGGCAGCATGATCAGCATGGTGGCG
>JALHHV010000090.1:816-11473 GCA_022837365.1 Desulfovibrio sp.
AGGATTTCGGCGTGGGGCATGCTCTGCTCCAGCAGGCTGCGCACCTTGCCCGCGCGGTCCACGCCCACCAGCACCACCCGGTGCCGGGTCGTGAAGCGCCTGCCGATGCGGTGCCACACCACGCGCCAGGCAAGGCACATGGCCACCACCAGCACCAGCAGCAGCACGAAGGTGGCCCGGTCGAAGCGCCAGCTTTCGAACGAATAGAAGGTGAAGCCGGTGGCGATGACCCCCAGCACAGAGGCCACGCCCACCCGGGCCACGGAATCGCGGAAGTCTTCCTCACCCACCGAGTAGCAGTCCAGCACGTAGAACGAGAGCAGGAAGAAGAAGGTGGTGAAGAACGAGGCGCCCGTGTAGTCCACGAGCACGCTGTATTCGTCCGGCAGCATGGTTTCGCCGACCACGTACAGCGCGATGAGGATGCACAGGGCGTCCAGCAGGCGGAACAGGCCGTTACGGATATTGTCGTTCACGCATTCCTCCCGGAATGGTTGGGAAATCTGTCGTGGCTGGGCGTCTGCGGCGTCCCGGCGCTTTGCGATGCGGTGGCGGATGCCTGGCCGGTCCTAGACCAGCCGCATCACCCGCAGGATATGTTCGCTCACCTTGTCGGCGTCGAATTCGGTTTCGGCCAGCCGCCGCCCGGCCTGCCCCATGCGCGAGATCAGGTTGCGGTCGGCGATGAACCGTTCCATGGCGGCGGCGAGGGCCTCGGGGTCGCGCAGGGGCACGCGGAAACCGTTCACCCCGTCCTCCACCACCTCGCGGCAGCCGGGGGCGTCGGTGACCACGGCGGCGCGGCCCATGCTCATGCCTTCCATCACCGAGCAGGGGGTGCCTTCGCGCCATGAGGGCAGCACCATCACGCTGGCGGCGGCCACGTACGGGCGCACGTCGCGGGTTTCGCCAAGATATTCGATGATTCCTTCGCGCGTCCAGCCTTCCACCTCGGAAAGGGGCACGCTGCCGGGCCCGGTTTCCGGCGGGCCCAGCACCCGGAAGCTGGCGTCGGGGTACCTGGCCTTCAGCAGGCGCGCGGCCCCGGCGTATTCGCGCAGGCCCTTGGCCTCCAGCAGGCGGCCCACCAGCAGGAACGACGGCGGGTCCAGCACCGGCTCCGCCTGGGCGAAGTGGTCCAGCGCCACGCCGGTGCCCCGGCACATGGCCACGGACGTTCCGTGCGGGATGATGCGGTTGTCCTCGAACACCCGGCGGTCCTCCATGTTCTGGAAGAACACCGTGCGCACGCAGGAAAGGGCCATGCGGTAGAGCAGGGCGGCCACCCTGGTCAGCACGCGTTTGACCGGGGTGTCCGCCTCGAACATGTAGCCGAGCCCGGTGATCATGGCGTAGCGGGCGGGCACGCGGGCCAGCGCCGCCGCCATGGCCCCGTAGATGACCGGCTTGATGGTGAAGCAGAAGGCCACGTCGGGCCGCGCCTGGCGGAAGATGCGGTACAGCGCGGTGAAGGTGGCGGCGTCGCGCACGGGGTTCAGCCCCTTGCGGTCCAGGGGGTAGCCCGCCACGCGGGCGCCCATGGCCTCCAGCGCGGCGCGGCCTTCGGTGTCGGTGTCGGCGTCGGGCACGATGCACAGCACTTCGTGCCCCAGCGAACGGAGCCTGCGGATGAGCACGCTCCAGAAATTGACCATGGCCCGGGCCTGATTGCCCAGAATGGCGACCTTCATCTGATGCCTCGCTGGCTGCGCGTCCGGACGTGCCGGGCGCTGGTCCCGGCGGGACGCCGGGGGATGTTGCCCCGCCCCTTGGCGCACGCGGCGCGGGGGGCGGAAGAACGCGCACCTTGTAACAGGTGGGCCGCACGCTGAAAAGGGGGCCGGAAAGGGGCCGGAGTGGCCGGGTTCGCGGCGCGATGGACTCCCGGCCCGCCGCGTCCCCTTGCCGCCCCTTTACAGGGTGTGGCGTTGGGAGTAGAAGCGCGCACGTTGCGGTGGTGCGCGGCGAACCCGTCCTTTAGCCGACTGGCCCTTGGCGGCAGCCGACCGGTCTTCGGCGGCAGGCCGGAAGTCCTCCCGCCGCACGGCCGCCGCGCCATGGCGCAACGCCGTCCGGGTCGGCAGTCCTTTGACGCGGCCCCCCGGCGCACGTACAATGGGCATTCCATCCGAAACCGCCACTCCCTTGGGAGGAGACGCCATCATGACCCGTTATACCGCCCTGCTGCGGGAACTGGAAGCCGCCCCCCGCACCTGGCTCGTCACCGGGGTTGCCGGCTTCATCGGCTCGAACCTGCTGGAAACGCTGCTGCTGCACGGGCAGCGGGTGGTGGGGCTGGACAACTTCGCCACCGGCTACCAGCGCAACCTGGACATGGTGCGCGAGATCGTGGGCGCGGACCTGTGGCGCAACTTCCGCTTCAGGGAAGGCGACATCCGCAACCTCGACCATTGCCGCGAAGTGTGCGGGGGCGTGGACCACGTGCTGCACCAGGCCGCCCTGGGCTCCGTGCCGCGCTCCATCGAAGATCCCATCCTGGCCAACGAAAGCAACATTTCGGGCTTCGTGAACATGATGGTGGCCGCCCGCGACGCCGGGGTGAAGACCTTCGTCTACGCGGCGTCCAGCTCCACCTACGGCGACGAACCCACCCTGCCCAAGGTCGAGGACAAGATCGGCAAGCCGCTGTCCCCCTACGCGGTGACCAAGTACGTCAACGAACTGTACGCCGACGTGTTCGCCACCTGCTACGGCATGAAAGCCATCGGCCTGCGCTACTTCAACGTGTTCGGCAGGCGGCAGGACCCCTTCGGCGCGTATGCCGCGGTCATCCCGCAGTGGTTCGCCTCGCTGCTGCGCGGCGAGACCGTGTTCATCAACGGCGACGGCGAGACCAGCCGCGACTTCTGCTACATCGACAACTGCGTGCAGGCCAACCTGCTGGCCGCCACCGCCACCGACGAGGCCGCCCTGAACATGGTGTACAACGTGGCCTTCGGCGAGCGCACCGACCTGAACCAGCTGTTCGACCTGATCCGCGAGGAAGTGAGTCGCCACAAGCCCGAGGCCGCCGACGCCAAACCCGTGCACCGGGAATTCCGCTTCGGCGACGTGCGCCACTCGCTGGCCGACATCAGCCGCGCCCACACCCTGCTGGGCTTCGAGCCCGTCTACAACGTGCGCCAGGGCCTGCGCCTGTCCGGCGACTGGTACGCCGCCAACCTGTAGGCACATTCCGCTGGCACATCCCGCGCGCCGGAAAAAGCAGGGGTGCACGACACACTCATGGAGTGTGTCGTGCACCCCTGCTGCGGCTGTTGACAAACGCAGTTTGTCGGCAGCCCGCCACAAAGGCGCAGGCGGCATTCATTGCCGCCGTGAAGCGCCGGAGTGAGCGTGCCTTTACAACTCCCGCCGGAGGCGGGGTTGTCATCAAACTGATACGGGCGCATGGCACACCCCCGGGGAGTGCCATGCGCCCGTACTGCGTTTCCGCTCCGTTTCGCCGCCCGAGCGTTTGGCGGAATGGCGGCGAAAGGTGATTTTCCGGCCCCTAGCGCCAGCATCGGGGCCGGAAAATCGTATGGGGAGGGGAGTATCTTGCCGTGGCGGCCGCCTGGCGGCGGCAGGCGCGGCTACCCGATCAGGGCGTACATCTCGCGGGCGTCGGCGTGGTCGGGCGCGCGGTCGAGAATGGTCTCGAGTTCGGCCCGCGCCTCGTCCTTGCGGCCGAGGGAGATCAGGCACCCGGCCAGCGAGAAGCGCACGTTGTCCTTTTCGGGGGAAAGTTCCAGGAAGGCCCGCAGGTGGGCCACCACTTCGTCGATGCGGCCAAGGTGGTAGCCAAGGCGCAGCAGGCCGTTCATGGCCACCAGGTTGCCGGGGTTCATGCCCAGCGCGGCCACGAAGTGGTCGAAGGCCTCGGCGTGCGCGCCGGTTTCCATTTCCACCAGGCCCATGCCCGCCAGCGACTTGTCGTTGGCCTCGATGGCGGCCGCCTTGCGGTACAGCACCAGGGCCGATTCGAGGTTGCCGCGCTGCACGGCGATGGTGGCGAGCCCGAGGTACGGGTCCGGATGCACGCCGTTGCTTCCGGCGGCCTTGCGGTAGTATTCCTCGGCCTTTTCCAGGTCACCCATGAAAAGGTAGCACTCGCCCAGTTCCTTGTTGATTTCGTAGTCGAGATGGTTGCTCATGTTCTCCCCTCCATGCCGTAAGGCATTTCGCTTCTGGGTCGCCCCGCGCTGCGCGGGGCGGGCGCCTTTGCTGGCGGCGCCGGAGCGGTTCGCCCGTCGGTTTCGCGAACGCTCCCGGGAAAGCTGTGCCCATGTCCTCCGCCAAGCACGATGCGTGCCATTGCTGGCTGCGGAGTTTTCGTGGGCGCCACGGGCATAGCAAACCGCATGCCACGCCATTTTGACGGAACGGGACAGAGTGCACAACACATGAACATATAAGAAATATTTGCAAGCGTTAAGCCGGATGGCGACCAAGCCCGGCCCGCCCTCTCCACCGGGTGCGGGGGCACAAAGCGCCGGTTTGCCGTCCCCCCTGTCCGGCGCGGGGGGCAAATCCTGCCGCCATGGCCTGCATGATGACGACGCCGCCCGGCCATCCGCGAGATGGCCGGGCGGCGTCGTCATTCCGGCGGGCCAGGGCCGGTGAAAATGGCGCTTTTTACATGCAACCATTTTGAATGAAAAAAATTCCATGCGCTGGAACGTCTCTTGCTCAGCGGGGGGTGCATCCACGGGCCGCACCGGCGGCCACCACCCCCCGCGCGGCGCACGCCCCGGGGGCGAACGGGGAGGAATCCCGCATGAAAAGCCTGTACGAAACGCATGTGAACCTTGTCGGCAAGGTCATGGACATGCAGCTTCAGCGTCAGAATGTCGTCATGAGCAACATCGCCAACGTCCGGACGCCCGGCTACAAGCCGCGCGAACTGGAGTTCGAGAAGCAGTTGCAGGCGGCGCTGGGGCTGGACGCCAAGGGGCGGATGACCCGCACCGAGGAAAACCACATGCCCTCCGAGTTCAGTCCCGACGGGTTCAACGCCGACTGGGAAAAGGCGGCCAAGCCGCGCGTCATCCACGGCGAAGACCGCGTGAACCTGGACAAGGAAATGGCCAAGATGGCCAAGAACTCGCTGCACTACACCGCCCTCTCCACCGTCATTCGCGGCAACTTCGAGGGCGTCAAGAACATCATACAGGAAGGGCAGAAGTAATGGACTTCATGACCGCCATCGACATCGGCGCTTCCGCGCTCAACGCGGAACGCACGAACATGAACATCATCTCGATGAACCTGGCCAACGTGAAGACCACCCGCACCGAGCAGGGCGGTCCCTACCGGCGCAAGAGCACCATCATGGCGGCGCAGGACATCGACGACCCCTTCTCCAAGCACATGCAGGGCGCTCTGGACCGCGAACTGAAAGGCGTGCGGGTGATGCACGTGGCCACCGACTCGCGCCCCCTCAAGCGCGTGTACGAGCCCGGCCACCCCGACGCGGACCAGGACGGCTTCGTCTCTTACCCGGACATCAACGTGGTGGAGGAAATGGCCAACCTGATGACCGCCCAGCGCGGCTACGAGGCCAACGTGACCACCATCGACACCGTGAAGGCCATGTACACCAAAGCGTTGGAAATCAGTCGCTAGGCTGTAGGGAGACACGGTCATGAGCATCCAGGCAGTAGGGCTGAAGGCGTATTCCAACGCCCTCGGCAACTTCATGAAGGCCGAACAGGCCACCCGCGCCACCGCCGCGCCCACGGCCTCGGGCGTCCAGGCCAAGTCGTTCACCAACACGCTTTCCGAGTCGCTGACCAAGGTCAACGACATGCAGACCGAAAAGTCGCAGATGATCCAGGCGTTCGCGTCCGGCGAAACCCAGAACGTGCACGAACTGATGATTACCCTGCAGAAGGCCGGTCTTGCCGTGAACATGACCTCCGCCGTGCGGAACAAGGTCATGGAGGCGTACAAGGAACTCAGCCGCATCCAATTCTAGGGCATTCGGCCCTTCCCGCCGCTGCCTTCGTCAGTCGGCGCGGTTCATTCGGTCACGCACGGAAGAGTGCGCTCCCTTCATGAACCGCTTGGCTTCCTCGGCAGGCGGCGGGAATCATCCGAATGCCCGGCGCGCGGCAGCACTGCCGGAGAACGAAAATCCGACCGCGCCAAGAGACGATTCCGGAGGAAGAACACATGGCTCCCGCTCTCGCAGACGTCGTCCAGAAGGCCAAGGGCTTCTGGGCGCGCATTTCCACCTCGCAGCGCATCTTCATCGCCGGTCTGGGCGTGGCGGTCGTGGCCGTGTTCTTCGGCCTGGTGTTCTGGATCAACCAGCCGGACTACCGGGTGCTGTACTCCAACCTGCCGCCCGAGGACGCCAGCCGCGTCGTCAAGATGCTGCAAGCCGACAAGGTGGCGTACAAGCTGGAGAACGGCGGGGCCACGGTCACCGTGCCCGCCGACAAGGTGTACGACCTGCGGCTGAAGGTGGCCGGCGAAGGCGGCCTGGTGGGCCAGGGCATCGGCTTCGAGATCTTCGACCAGGTCAAGGTGGGCCAGACCGACTTCGTGCAGAAGATCAACTACCAGCGCGCCCTGCAGGGCGAACTTTCGCGCACCATCTCGGAATTTCCCAACGTGGAGAGCGCGCGGGTGCACCTGGTCATCCCGCACCGCAGCCTGTTCATCGAAGAGCAGCAGAAGCCGTCCGTCTCGGTGGTGCTGAAGCTGCGCGACAGCAACAAGAAGCTGGAACCCAAGGACGTGCAGGCCATCGTCAATCTGGTGGTCATGGCCGTGGAAGGGCTGGACAAGAACAAGGTGTCGGTCACCGACACCGGCGGCAAGATCCTGTACTCCCCGGTCGAGGACGGCAGCGTGGACGGCATGACCACCACCCAGCTGGAGCACAAGCTGCGCATGCAGCAGACCCTGGAGCGCCGCATCGAGGAGTTGCTCTACCCGGTCATCGGCGCGGGCAAGGTCATCGCCAAGGTCAACGCCGACCTCGACTTCAGCCAGCGCACCATCCGCAAGGAACTGTACGACCCGGAAAAGACCGTGGTGCGCAGCGAGCAGCGCAGCGAGGAATCGCAGCGCGGCCGTTCCAACCTCGAAGCGGGCGTGCCCGACGCCAACTTCCGGGGCGATTCGCCCACCGGCGGCGCGTCCACCCAGGAAGGCAGCCGCGAAACCCGCACCACCAACTACGAGATCAACAAGGAAGAGCAGAACATCGTGGCCCAGGTGGGCGACGTCTCGCGCCTGACCGTTGCGGTGATCGTGGACGGCACGTATGAGAAGGGGGCGGACGGCCAGTGGGTCTTCGTGCCCCGCAAGGACGAGGACGTGGAGCGCATCCGCCAGTTGGTGGGCAACGCCGTGGGCTACGACCGCGCGCGCGGCGACACCATAGAGGTCAGCAGCATTTCGTTCGGCGGTCCCGACGCGCCCCAGGAATCGAGCCTGGCCCAGCTGGTCATGGACTACGCCCTGCGCCTCGGCAAGCCGCTGCTCAACGCCCTGCTGGTCTTCCTGTTCCTGGTGCTGGTGGTGCGGCCGGTGGTGCTCGCCATGATCCGTCCCCGCGTGGAGGGAGAAATGATCGAAGGGTTGGAAGGTCTGCCCGAAGGCGAGGAGCGCCTTGCGCTCATCGAGGGCGACGAGGAGATGGACGCGCTGGATGCGTTGAAGAAGATCGAGGACATCAAGGCTCACGCCCTGCAAATGGCCGAACAGAACATGGACCAGGCCGTGAGCATCATCAGGAGCTGGCTGAAGCATGGCGACGGATCAAAGGTTGGAGCAGCTTAAGGGGCCCCAGAAGACGGCGATCCTGCTTCTCGCGCTGGGTGACAAGTTCACCTCCGAAATCTTCAAGCGCATGGAACGACAGGAGATTGCGGCCGTCTCCAAGGCCATCGTCGAACTCGACACCGTGCCCAAGGAACTGGTGGAGGAAGTCCTGCGCGATTTCCACCACGCCATGGTCACCGGCCAGGACATGATCGCGGGCGGCGCCGAGGCCGTGAAGCGCATGCTCATGAAGAACCTGGACAGCGAGACCGCGAAATACATCATGGACTCGCTGAACCTGGATTCCGGGCCCGCGCCCTTCCGCGAGCTGGGCAACGTCAGCCCGCGCCTGCTGGCCCAGATCCTGCGCAACGAACACCCGCAGACGCTGGCGCTGATCCTGGGGCACCTGCACCCGGACAAGGCCGCGGAACTTCTGACCAACCTGCCCTCGGGCGTGCGGCCCGAGGTGCTCATGCGCCTCGCCCGGCTGGAAGCCGTGCCAGAGGACATGCTGATGGAAGTGGACAAGGTGTTGCAGAGCCAGCTCATCGCCATGGGCGGCAAGGAAGGCAAGAAGGTGGGCGGCGTGCCCTCCGTGGCCGAGATCCTCAACGCCGTGGACCGCGCCACCGAAGAGGAAGTGCTGGCCGAGATCGAGGAAGAATCCTCGCAGATGGCCGAGGACATCCGCAACCTGATGTTCGTGTTCGAGGACGTCAAGGCGCTGGACGACCGGGGCATCCGCGAATTGCTCAAGGAAATCTCCAACGAGGACCTCACCATGGCCCTGCGCGGCGCTTCCGACGACCTGAAGGAGAAGTTCTTCAAGAACATGTCGGAACGCGCGGCCACCATGATCCGCGAAGACCTCGAGATCATGGGCCCCACCCGCCTGTCCGACGTGGAAGGCGCGCAGCAGAACATCGTGAAGACGGTGCGCAGGCTGGAAACCGAGGGCCGCATCATCGTGGGTCGCGGAGGCGGGGATGTCTTCGTCTGATTCCGGGAAGCCGGAACGGTGGGGCACCATCTTCATGGGCCCCAGCCCCTTCGCCGAGACCACCCTGGCCGGCGTGGAGGGCGCCAGCCAGCGCCCGCTGTGGGACGAACGCACCGAGGCGGAGTACATGGACCGCGTGCGCGCCAGGGCGGAGGCCATGGCGCGCGACGTGCTGGCCAAGGCCAACGACGTGCTGGCCCAGGCCCGCATGGAGGCCGAGGTCATACGCGCCGCTGCCCATGACGAGGGCTACGAGGCGGGCATGGTCCAGGCCCACGGCGAACTGGAGGAGTTCCGCGCGGCCATGGGGGAATCGGTGTCCGCCGTGCTTTCCGCCATCCAGGGGCAGTGCTCGTCCATCTTCGCCGCGTGGCGCGGCGACCTGGTGGGCCTGCTGCGCGCGGCGGTGGAACGCAGCGTGGGCCTGGCGGTGGATGCCGAGCGCGCCGCCGTGCTCGAAACGCTGTTCGTGAAGTCGGTGCAGGCGCTGGAAAACCGCCGCACGCTCACCGTGAGGGTGAACCCGGAAGACGAATCGGCCGTGGCCGACATCATCGCCTCCACCAAGGAGCGCTTTCCCGGCCTGGAAGCCTGGAACGTGCGCGGCGACGCCGCCATCGGCCCCGGCGGCATGGTGGTGGAAAGCCGCGACGGCATGGTGGACAACACCATAGCGACCCGCCGCAGGATCATCGAGGAAGTGCTGGCCGGGCTGGCCCTGCCAGAGGACCGCCCGTGACCTCGCCCATGACCTCGCCCGTGACCCCGGCGGAAAGCACCCGTGAAAGCCGCCTGTCCGGACTGGACCCGGCCGCCTGCCTGCGCCTGATGGGCGAGGTGCAGGCCATGCAGACCTACGGCAAGGTCACCAAGGTGGTGGGCCTGGTCTCCGAAGGCTGCGGCATAAAGGCCCCGCTGGGCGCGGTGTGCCACATGCTGCCCGAAGGCTGCGAGCCCGGAACCGGCGGCGTTCCCGCCGCCTCCGCCGCGTGCGAGGGCATCGCCGCCGAGGTGGTGGGCTTCCGCGACGGCCACCTGCTGTTCATGCCCTATGGCGACCTGCGCGGCATCCGCCCCGGCAGCCTCATCCGCAACACCAGCCTGCCCCCCGTCTTTCCCGTGGGCGACGCCCTGCTTGGCCGCGCCTTCGACGCCTTCGGCGCGCCGCTGGACGGCGGCGCCCCCGTGCCCACCACCGACTTCGCCCCCCTGTACGCCCCGCCCCCCAACCCGCTGGCCCGGCCGCGCATTTCCGACCCGCTGGACGTGGGCGTGCGGGTCATCAACAGCCTGCTCACCCTGGGCAAGGGGCAGCGCGTGGGCATCATGGCCGGGTCGGGCGTCGGCAAATCGACGCTCATGGGCATGATGGCCCGCTACACCGTGGCCGACGTGAACGTCATCGGCCTCATCGGCGAACGCGGCCGCGAGGTGGTGGAGTTCATGGAAAAGGACCTGGGGCCGGAAGGCATGGCCCGGTCCGTGCTCGTCGTGGCCACGTCCGACCAGTCGCCGCTGGTGCGCATGCGCGCCGCCTATGCCGCCACCGCCGTGGCCGAACATTTCCGCGACCAGGGCAAGGACGTGCTGCTGATGATGGACTCGGTGACGCGCTTCGCCATGGCCGCGCGCGAGGTGGGGCTGGCCGTGGGCGAGCCGCCCACCACGAAGGGCTACACCCCCACCGTGTTCGCCCAGTTGCCCAAGCTGCTGGAGCGCGCGGGCCGCAGCGAAAAGGGCACCATCACCGGCATCTACACCGTGCTCGTGGACGGCGACGACTTCAACGAACCCATCGCCGACGCGGTGCGCTCCATCCTGGACGGGCACATCGTGCTCACCCGCGACCTGGCCGACCTGGGGCACTTTCCCGCC
>JALHHV010000091.1 GCA_022837365.1 Desulfovibrio sp.
CTGACGCCGCCACGGCGCGGAATCCCCGCACCTCGTCACACGATCCGAGGGACAATGAAAAATTCGTGGTCGGCCTCCGGCGCATTGCGCAGCACGTCCTCGCGCGTGCAGCGCGGGGCGGCCTCGTCGGGACGCAGGGCCGTGGCGTGCTCCACGGGGCTGTACAACGGCTCGACACCCGTGGTGTCGAGGCCGTTGAGCATCTCCATGTAGCCCAGGATGTCGCCGAACTGCCGGGCGAAGGTTTCAAGCCGGGCCTCGTCCGGGGCCAGCCGGGCCAGCCGCGCGATGGCGGCCACCTGATCGGTGTTGATGGTGGTCATGATCGGTCCTGTATGACGTACGGATTATTGCGGGGTGGCGGTGGCGGCGGCCTTGGCCCGGGCCTCGTGGCGTTCGCGGGTGCGTTCCAGCTTCTGGCGGAACTCCGTGGGCTCCACGGGCCTGAAGCCGTCGGACGCGGGCGTGAACAGGAACAGGTCCTGCGAGGCCCGGCCGTCGGCGGACCAGTGCAGGGCGCCCATGGCCCATTGCATGCGCTGGGCGTCGGCCAGGCGGCGGTTCACCTCCTCCGGGGTCCAGCCTGTTTCCGGCAGGCCCAGGGTGGTGGCGAAGCGCACGAAGTCGTAGCCCAGCCCCACCCAGAAGTCGGGGGCGTCGGGGTTGCCCGCCTCGCGCAGGGTGCGCGCCAGGGCGTCGCCCGCGGGCGAGGACTGCGCGCCGTTCCACGCGCCGGGAAACACGGCCAGGCCGAAGTTGCGCACGTCCACGCCCTTCTGCCCGGCCAGCCCCTGCTCCCACAGGGTGGTGCCCAGCAGCACCTGCCGGTCCTCGCCGTGAAAGAACAGGTTGGGCACCAACATCTCGGTGTTCTTCCAGCCGTCGGGCAGGAAGGTGGCCTCGAAGGTGGCGGCGGGCACGGGATAACTGTTGACGGTGCGCACCTTCACGAAGTTGCCTGCGATGCGGTTCCATTCCTGGTGCCTGCTCGCCGGGTAGGACATGGTGGAGGCCACGCTGCCGCCGCGCGCGCGGGCCCGCTCGGCGAAGAGCGAGGCCATCCTGCCGCCGAAGGCGTCGTCCGGGTGCAGCACGCCGTAGCTGGTCACGCCCAGGTTGTCCCGGGTGAAGTTCAGCAGCGCGTCGACCTGGTCGTCGGGGCTGGTGAAGAAGCGCCACGCCACGCGGCCCTCGTCGCTGCCGTCAAGCTGCGGCAGAAAGGTGAAGAAGGCGCGCTGGCCGGTCAGGCCGCGTTCCCTGGCGGCATTGAAGTTGTTGGTGCGCAGCGGCCCGCCCACCACCAGGCACTGGGGCGGCAGGGCGGCCAGCTTGTCCAGCCAGTCGGGCGATTCGGTGTTCAGCACCACCACCTCGACCTCCACGCCGGTGCGCGAAAGCTCCCACTGGGCCGCGCCCGCCCCGCGCGAGATCTTCCAGCCGATGTTGCCGAAGGCGCCGGTCATGGGCAGGGCCAGGGCCACGGTGCGCGAGGCGCGCATGCCGCCCTGCTCCAGCGGTGTCAGCACCCCGCCGAGCAGGTTGGGATCGTTGAAGTTGCCGCTGCGCTGCAACCGGGTGAGGGTTTCCAGCGCGCGCAGCGAACCGGCGTTGGCGGCGGCCATGCGCCGGGCCGACTCCAGTTCGATGATGTTGTACGGGTAGCGGCCCTCGTTTTCCGGGGTCACGCTGGCGGCCAGATTGTCCACCGTGGCCTGGTCGGCGCGCTTCAGTTCGTCGAGCAGGCGGTTTTCCAGCGCGGCGCGGAAGGACTGGCTGCCCGCGCCGCCCCCGCCCTGCGCGCCCGCCTGGGACCACAGGCTGGACAGGGTCTGGAGCGAGCCGGGAATGTCGCCCCCTTCCCACTGCCGGGTGGCCACGATGAGCCCGGCCTGCGCGCGCAGGCCCCACGGACGCGCCTGGTCGCCGAACACCCCGCTGGCGCGCTGGCGGCTTTCGTTTCTGGAAATGCGGGTCATGGCGCGGTACCAGGTGTCCTGCCATTCCTGCCCGGCGTCGGCGGCGGGGTCCAGCCTGCGCCACGCCTCCAGGCCGTCCAGGGCCAGGTTGGGGTGGGCGTTGGCCTCGGCCGCGATGCTGTAGCCGCGCCATGCGCCCAGGCGTTCCTCGGGCGTGATGTCGGTGCGCGCGGTCATCATGCCGAAGATGCGTTCGGCCGTGGCCGCGTCGCCGCGCGCGAGGGCCTCGTTGCCCTCGTCCAGCACGGAGCGCCGCACCGGCTGCTGGGCCTGCGGGGTGACCGGTTCCTGCGGAATGATGATGGACCGCTTGCCGCCGCACCCGGCGGCGGAAAGCATCATGAGCGCGAGCAGGGCCAGGACCGTGGCGCGCGAAAGAACGTGCTGCATCGTGGGTACCGTGGTGTGCACCATGGGGTGGACCGTTGGTTGCCGGGTGGCCCGCGCGGACCTGCCGTACGGGGTTGCCGCGCGGAAAACGCGCCGAAGGCGAAAACCGGCGCAGGGGCGGAACCCGGTGCCGCGAAACGGGCGGACGTGCCTTGGCATGCCCTGCGGCGAATCGCGTCAGGCTATACATTGTGGCCCCGGAATGCAAGCGGGGCGCGCCCTGCGCCCGGCCTTGCCCCCTGGGACCGGCCGGACGCGCGACGCGCCCCGTGACATTCCATCCTTGCCCCCGCCATGCGCGCGGGCGGCCAGGGACGGCGGATTACTTCTTCACTTCGGTGTAGTCGGCGTCCACCACGTCGTCGTCGCCCTTGGCGGAACCGGCGTGACCGGCCTCGGGACCGGCTTCCGGACCGGCGCCGGGCTGGCCCTGCTGGCTCTGCTGGTACAGCTGTTCGGCCAGCTTGTGCGAGGCGCGCGACAGTTCTTCCGAGGCGGACTTGATGGCGTCCGCGTCGGAGCCGTCCATGACCTTCTTCAGGGCTTCGATCTTGCCCTCAATGTCGGCCTTGGTGGCGGCGTCCAGCTTGTCGCCGAGGTCGGCGATGGACTTTTCGGTGCCGTAGATCAGGCCGTCGGCCTGGTTGCGGGCCTCGATGAGTTCCTGCTTCTTCTTGTCCTCGTCGGCGTGCGATTCCGCTTCCTTGATCAGGCGCTGGATCTCGCTCTCCGACAGGCCGGACGAGGCGGTGATGCGGATGGACTGTTCCTTGCCGGTGCCCAGGTCCTTGGCCGACACGTTGACGATGCCGTTGGCGTCGATGTCGAAGGTGACCTCCACCTGCGGGGTGCCGCGCATGGCCGGGGGAATGCCGGTCAGCTCGAAGCGGCCCAGGGTCATGTTGTCACCGGCCATGGGGCGTTCGCCCTGCAACACGTGGATGGACACCGAGGGCTGGTTGTCCGCCGCCGTGGTGAAGGTCTGGCTCTTGCGGGTGGGGATGGTGGTGTTGCGGTCGATGAGCCGGGTGAACACGCCGCCCAGGGTCTCGATGCCCAGCGAGAGCGGGGTCACGTCCAGCAGCAGCACGTCCTTCACGTCGCCCGCCAGGATGCCGCCCTGGATGGCCGCGCCCATGGCAACCACTTCGTCGGGGTTCACCGAGCGGTTGGGCTCCTTGCCGAAGAACTCGCCCACCTTCTTCTGCACCAGCGGCATGCGGGTCATGCCGCCCACCAGCACCACCTCGTCGATCTGCGCGGCGGAAAGGCCGGCGTCGGCCAGGGCCTTGCGACACGGCTCGATGGTGCGGTCCACCAGGTCTTCCACCAGCTTTTCCAGCTTGGCGCGCGACAGCTTCATCATCAGGTGCTTGGGACCGTTCTGGTCGGCGGTGATGAAGGGCAGGTTGATTTCCGTTTCCATGGAGGTGGAAAGGTCCTTCTTGGCCTTTTCCGCCGCTTCCTTCAGGCGTTGCAGGGCCATGCGGTCCTTGGAGAGGTCGACGCCGTTCTCGCGGCGGAACTCTTCCACAAGGTAGTTGATGACCCGCTGGTCGAAGTCTTCGCCGCCCAGGAAGGTGTCGCCGTTGGTGGCGCGCACTTCCACGACGTTGTCGCCCACCTCGAGGATGGAAATGTCGAACGTGCCGCCGCCAAGGTCGAACACCGCGATCTTCTCGTTGGCCTTCTTGTCGAAGCCGTAGGCCAGCGAGGCGGCGGTGGGTTCGTTGATGATGCGCTTGACGTCAAGGCCCGCAATGCGGCCCGCGTCCTTGGTGGCCTGGCGCTGGGCGTCGTTGAAGTAGGCGGGCACGGTGATGACCGCGTCGGTCACGGTTTCGCCAAGGTAGGCTTCCGCGTCGGCCTTCAGCTTGCCGAGGATCATGGCCGAAATCTCGGCGGCGGAGTACTGGCGGCCCTGCACCTCGACGGCGGCGTCGCCGTTGGCCCCGGCCACGATGCGGTAGGGGCTGTGGGTCTTCCAGTTGTTCACTTCGGGGGCGTCGCCCTTGCGGCCCATCAGGCGCTTGACGGCGAACACCGTGCGCTCGGGGTTGGTGACGGCCTGGCGCTTGGCGATGTCGCCGACAAGGCGCTCCTTGTCGGTGAAGGCCACGATGGAGGGCGTGGTGCGCCCGCCTTCGGGGTTGGTGATGCACTTGGGATCCTTGCCCTCCATCACGTAGACGCAGGAGTTGGTGGTCCCGAGGTCGATGCCGATGATCTTGCCCATTGTCTTCCTCCTCAAAGGGTACGCGAACGCATCGCGGAATGATCTTGCGCTGGCCGCCGTCCCGGTGCGAGCCGTTCCGGCGCTGGCTGGTGTGAATAGTAAGGCGGGGTTGCCCGTCGTAAAGAGGGGAAGGCCAATTTTTCGTGCAAGGATGTGCACCGGCCCGATTCGTGCGGGGTCCACGCGAGGTTGGCGCGGGGTTGCGGGGCGGGAAATGCGCATGGCGGCGCGCGGGCGGGACGAAGCGGCCCCCCGAAACACCGACGGCCCCGGCACAATGCCGGGGCCGAAGGGGGATCCTTGCCATAGCTGCGATGGTTGGAGGAAGGAGAAAATCTGGAGTCAGGACAGATTGAGGACGGTTCCGGACACCTTGCCCGGCCTGCGGGCGCGGCCTCTCACGGACGCAACGGCCGGGTGCCTATGCGAGGCCCATCTCGTGCCGCAACCACTCCTTGATCTCGGGGGTGGGCTCGTAGATGCCGCGCAGGTCGCCGAACTCGGCCAGGAAACGATTGGCCAGCCGTTCGGGCAGCGGGGCGCTGTAGATGTCCTCCGCCGCCTCGGAATTGCGGCGCACCAGGCGCACCACCGGGCGCGAGCCCCAGGTGTCCACCACGAAATAGGTGGATACGTCGTCCTTGGAGCGCACCGGGGGGTATTCCGAATGCCAGTTGTTGTTGCCCCACTCAAGGTACATGGTCACCGCGTGCTCGGGGCTGAGGTTCCAGTCGATATCCATGTGGCCGAGCGTCTTCAGGTCTTGCATCGTTCACTCCCGCCGTGTGGGTTCGCGTGCCAAGTGGCCTGCACGCCGCTGTTGCGTAAAATATCTCGCTGATGGCCTGCGCGCCGCCTGTTGTGTAAAACATCTCGTTGACGGCCTGCATGCCGCCGAGGCGTCCAAATTCCGCGTGGCCGCCTCCCCCGCCTGCGGGCATCCGGTCACCTGAGCGGGCCGGGCTGCCACTCCCGGCCCGCAGGTGAACCGTCGCCAATGTGAAGGAGAGAGAGTGTGGCTGAGGAAGCACCACTCGACTACACAGTAACAATTACCATTACCGTGTCAACGTGTTTCCGGAAAATTTCCGGCACGTCTGCCGGTCATACCGCTTTCCCCTCCCCCCCCCCGGCGCAGGCCCATGCCGGGCATCGTCGGCTTGACGGTTGGTGTCCGGTATGTCTTTATGGTGACGGTGGGAAAGCCCGGGGCCATGCCCGGCCTTTCCCACGTAGTTCGGACATGGTTCCGCCCGTTGCCGCCCGCCCTGCTGCCAGCCTGCGCGCGGGTCCGGCGGCGGGCCCTTCTCGCAACACCGCGACCTGGGAGGATACATGAAACCGGAAGAATTCGCCCACAAGTTCATGCAGACCGCCACCGCCATGGGCTGCGCCATGAGCCCCTCGGGCAACGTCGTTTGCCCCGGCGGCAAGAACATTTCGGCAGGCAAGGCCGCCGCCGTGTACAAGCGCTACGGCGACGGCGCGGCCAAGGTGCCCTCGGC
>JALHHV010000092.1:0-6084 GCA_022837365.1 Desulfovibrio sp.
GGCTGCCTGCTCGACGTGGGGCACTTCGCCCTTGAAGAGGAAATGATGCGCCGCTTCGCCGACGGCCTGCGCGCCGCGCTGCCCGGCCTGCCCGTGCATTTCCTGCCATCCAGCGATCCATTGCGGCTGCACCTGCCCGCCTCGCCCACGGGCACGGGCGGCGGCCGCGTTCCGGAACATCCGGCCTAACCCGCATTTCAGGAGGATATGACGTTGAGCCTCTATCTCAAGCAGATCGAACAGCTTGTCGCCCTGCAGAAGGTGGACGACCACATCTACGGCATCAAGGCGGAGCTCAAGAACGCGCCGCAGGAAGTGGAAGGGTTGCAGCAGCGCTTCGACGTCCTGGAGGAACAGCGCAACCGCCTCCTCGACAAGCTGACCCACCTGAAGGAGCAGGAAAAGCGCCTCGGCACCGAGATCGAGGACGATTCCCTGCGCATCAAGAAGAGCAAGTCCAAGCTCATGCTCGTGGGGAACACCAAGGAATACCACGCCATGATGCGCGAAATGGACAACATGGAAAAGATGAACCGCTCGCGCGAAGAGGAAAAGCTCGCCCTGGCCGAGGAACTTCAGCGCCAGACCGAGGCCATGGCCGAAATGGACGAGCGCTACACCGCCCTCAAGGCCGACCTGGAAACCAAAAAGGCCAGCCTGGACGCACGCCTGGCCGAAGCGGGCGCGGGCCTGGCCGACCTGGAATCCCAGCGCAGCGCCGCGGGCAAGGAAGTGCCCCCGCCCGTGCTGAGCCGGTACGAGTTCATCCGCCAGCGGCTGGAAAACCCGGTCATCGTGCCCGTGGACAAGGGCGTGTGCTCCGGCTGCCACATCGCCATCCCGCCGCAGAGCTACATCGAGTTGCAGAAGGGCCACCAGATCCTCAGTTGCCCCAACTGCCAACGCCTCATCTACTGGAGCGAACACTTCTGCGTGGAAACCCCGGCCGCCGAATAGGCCGGGACGCCGCGCATCCACTTTCGGGAGCCGGACGGGCTGTCGCCGCGGGCCGCAAGGCCCGGGGAGGAAAGTCCGGGCTCCGCAGGGCAGGACGCTGGGTAACCCCCAGGACGAGCGATCGTCGGACAGGGCCACAGAAAGCAGACCGCCCGGCAGGCTCGCCTGCCGGGTAAGGGTGAAACGGTGGGGTAAGAGCCCACCAGCTGGCGCGGCGACGCGCCAGGCTCGGTAACCCCCGTCCGGAGCAAGACCAAATAGGGAAGCGTTCGAGGCCTGCCCGGCCGATGCTTCCGGGTCGGTTGCTTGAGGGCGTCGGCAACGGCGCTCCTAGAGGAATGACAGCCGCCCGCAAGGGTACAGAACCCGGCTTACAGTCCGACTCCCGAACATTGATTTTGATCGGGGAGGGGACCCTTTGAAAAGGGTCTCCCTCCCCGAACCCCTCCCCCCCAAACTTTTCCATTGGGGGGTTCTTTTTGGTGCAAATGGGGCGCAAAGAGACGGCGAAACGCAAAAGCCACTGCCTCACCTCCTTACCCCCGATTAAAAAGTTTGCGGGATGGGGGGTGCGGGGGGAAGGGGGCTTTTCAAAGCCCCCTTCCCCCCGTATCTTTCCCCTTCTTACAGTTCCACTTCACATCCAAGGATCTCACATGCACGCATGGGCCATCGTTCTCGCGGCGGGCAGCGGCACCCGGCTGGCGTCGGCCGGGCTGGCCACGGCCAAGCAGTTCATCGAGCACCGGGGCGCGCCGCTGTACTGGCGCTCGGCGCGGACGTTCGCGTCGGTGGCGCGGGTGCGCGGGCTGGTGTTCGTGTTTCCGCAGGACAGGCTGGAGGCCGAGCGGGAACGCCTGACGGCGCTGGACGCGGGGCGCGCGCTGGGCGTGCCGTGGCGGGCGGTGGCGGGCGGCGCGCTGCGGCAGGATTCGGTGGCGGCGGGTCTTGCGGCCTTGCCGCGTGAATGTGATGCGGTGCTGGTGCACGACGCGGCCCGCCCGTTCGCCACGGCCGCGCTGTCCAACGCGGTGCTCGACGCGCTGGCCGCAGGCGCGCCGGGCGTGGTGCCGGGCGTCGCGGTGACGGACACCATCAAACAAACGGAACACGGCCTGGTCACCCATACCCCGGACAGGTCCGGGCTGGTGGCGGTGCAGACCCCGCAGGGCTTCGCCCTGACCCCGCTGCGGCAGGCCCACGAGCGCGCCCACGCCGAAGGCTGGACCGTCACCGACGACGCGGCCCTGCTGGAACGTTGCGGCCTGCCCGTACACATGGTGGCCGGAGAGGCCGCCAACGCCAAGATCACCACGCCGGAGGACCTGGCCATGCTGGACGACGACACCGCCCGCGACCCGTGGGACGCGCGCAAGGGGCAGGCCCGCCTGATCCCCTGCACCGGCTGGGGCTACGACGTGCACCGCTACGCGCGGCAGGAAGACACCGGCCGCCCCGCCCGCCCCATGAAACTGGGCGGCGTGCCCATTCCCGGCGGGCCGGAGGTGGTGGCCCATTCCGACGGCGACGTGCTGCTGCACGCCCTCACCGATGCCCTGCTGGGATGCGTCGGGGGCGGCGACATCGGCCAGCACTTCCCGGATACCAACGCCGCGCTGGACAACGCCAACTCCGCCGTGCTGCTGGACGAGGTGCTGCGCCTGACGCGCGCGGCGGGGCTCGAGATCACCAACGTGGACCTGACCATCATCGCGCAGGTGCCCCGGCTGGCCCCGTGGCGCGAGCAGATCCGCCGCAACATCTGCCGCCTGCTGGCGCTGGACGAGACCATGGTGAACGTGAAGGCCACCACCGAGGAAAAGCTGGGCTTCACCGGCGAGAAGAAGGGCCTGAAGGCCGTGGCCGCCGTCACCGGCCTGCGGCCCGTGCGGGCCGGACGCCCCGGTGATTCCAGCAATGGCGGAGACGCCGGGGACGCCGGGGGCACAGGCCCCACCGGCAGCGCCTGACGCCCGCACACACGGCATCCCCGCCCTGCCCATGGGGCTTGCGCGGGCGCGGGCCACATAGTACAAACCCGAAGGTTTGCCTTCCATCCCCTTGAACACACGAACAATACGGGCCTGCGCCAGCGCCCGTGCGCCGTACCTGCCGTGACGGGCCGGGCGGAACGCGCGGAATGACGTGGCGGCCACGGTCCGCCACCACGTATGACCGAACCCAACACCTCCGCCGATTTCCCCTGGCTGGCCAGCTACGACGCGGGCGTCCCCGCCCACATCAGCTACGAAACCTATCCGCTGTTCACCCTGCTGGACAGGGCGGCGGAACGCACGCCCCGCCGTACGGCCATCGCCTTCCGCAACTACCGCATCAGCTACGCCAAACTCCGCCAACTGGCGGAGGTCATGGCCGCCAACCTGCGCGCCCAGGGCGTGCGGCGCGGCGACAAGGTGTCGATCATGCTGCCCAACCTGCCGCAGACGGTCATCGCCTTCTGGGCGGTGCTGAAGGCGGGCGGCGTGGTGGTGATGACCAACCCGCTGTACATGGAAAAGGAACTGGTCCACCAGATCCACGATTCCGGCGCGCGGTTCATGATCGCCCTCGACCTGGTGTGGCCCAAGATCGAACCCCTGCGCGACAGGCTGGGCATCGACAAGTACTTCCTCACCCGCATCGGCGACGGGTTGGCCTTTCCGCTCAACCTGCTGTACGCCTTCAAGGCCAAGCGCGAGGGCACCTGGCGCGACCTGCCCTTCGACGGCAGGCACGTGCTGCCGTGGAAAACCCTGCTCAAGGGCAAGGCCCGCTATTCCACCACCACGTGCAACCCCACCGACGACCTGGCCGTGTTGCAGTACACCGGCGGCACCACCGGCATTTCCAAGGGGGTCATGCTGACGCACCACAACATGTCGGTGAACGTGCAGCAGATCACCACCATCCTTGGCGACGCCTGCCACATGGACCACTGTTTCCTGGGCCTGATGCCCTACTTCCATGTCTACGGGCTGACCACCTGCCTCACCCTGCCCACGGCCCTTTCGGCCACCGTCGTGCCCTTCCCGCGCTACGTTCCGCGCGACGTGCTGGTGGGCATCCAGAAGCACAAGCCCACCATCTTCCCCGGCGCGCCCTCCATCTACATCTCGCTGATGCAGCAGAAGGAGGTGGGCGACTACGACCTGACCTCCATCCGCTACTGCATCTCGGGCTCCGCGCCCATGCCGGTGGAGCACATCAAGCGGTTCAGGGAACTCACCGGCGCGCAGGTCATCGAGGGCTTCGGCCTGACCGAGGCATCGCCGGTCACCCACCTGAACCCCATCCACGGGGTGAGCAAGCCCGGCTCCATCGGCATCCCCTTCCCGGACACCGAGGCGCGCATCGTGGACATGGAAGTGGGCCTGGTGCCGCTGCCCGCGGGCAAGGTGGGCGAACTGATCATCCGTGGCCCGCAGGTCATGAAGGGTTACTGGAACCGCCCGGACGAAACCGCCAACACCCTGCGCAATGGCTGGCTGTACACCGGCGACATCGCCACCATGGACGAGGACGGCTACTTCAGCATCGTGGACCGCAAGAAGGACATGTTCCTGGTGGGCGGCTACAACGTCTACCCGCGCGAGATCGACGAGGTGCTGCACGAGCACCCCAGGGTCAAGGAAGCGGTGACCGTGGGCGTGCCCCACCCCACGCGCGGCGAGATCATCAAGGCCTTCGTGGTGGTGAAGCCCGGCGAAAAGCTGACCAAGGCCGAGGTGGTGGCCCACTGCCGCGAAAAGCTGGCCAGCTACAAGGTGCCCAAGCAGGTGGAATTCCGCGACGACCTGCCCAAGACCGTGGTGGGCAAGGTGCTGCGCCGCATCCTGCGCGCCGAGGAAGAAGAAAAGCTGAAGGCGGAACTGGCCGCGTCACCGGCGGACACCGCCGCTTCGGACGAGGACGGGGCGCAGTAGGCCCGTCCGCCGCGCGGCGGACAGAGGCCCGCGACCTGGCCCGGCCACGGCACCCACGTCAAAGGAAACGGCCATGCGACTGCTGTTGCAACGGGCGCGCCGGGGATCGGTGGCGGTGGACGGAGAAACCGTGGCCGCCATCGGGCCGGGGCTGGTGGTGCTGGCGGGCTTCGGCCCGCGCGACACCGGCGCGCTGCCCGGCGAGCCCCGCTGGGTGGGCATGATCGACAGGCTGCTGGACCTGCGCGTGTTTCCCGACGACGCGGGAAAGATGAACGTGGGCCTGCGTGAATGGACCGTGCCGCAGGACATGCGCGGCGCGGGCGGGACCGGCGTCATTCCGGGCGCGCCCTTGGGCGAACTGCTGCTGGTGCCCCAGTTCACCCTGCACGCCGACTGCCGCAAGGGCCGCCGCCCGTCGTTTTCCTCCGCCGCGCCGCCCGCCGTGGCCGCACGGCTTTTCGACCAACTGACCGCCGATATTGACGCACGCCTGCCGGGGCGGGTACGCTGTGGCATCTTCGCGGCCGACATGGACGTGTCCCTCGTCAACTGGGGGCCGGTGACCATCTGGTTGAGCGACGACGACCTCTTTCCGGAGCGGCGACCACCCCATGGCGGCGGATGACATCACCCTTCTCATCGCCGCGCCCTCCCCGCTGACGCGCGAGGCGCTGCGCCGCCTGCCCGGCACCGGCCGCACCGTGCTGCGCGCCGCCACCCTGGCCGAGGCGCTGGACCTGCACGCCGCGCGGCACCCCCACGTGGTGGTCATCGACGCCCTACTGCCCGACCCGGCACGCCCAGACAGGCCGGACAGCCCGAACTGGCCAGACAGCCCCGACAGGCCGGACACGGCGCCACCCGCCATCACGCCGCCTCCACCGCCGCCCTACGATTCCGCCCCGCCTCCCGCCGTGCATGCCGCGCATGCCGCGCATGCGGGCGACCACCGCCCCATGCTCGATCTGGTGCGTGCCGTCCGTGCCGAGCGGGGAGACGAGGACGTGTTCCTCATCGTGCTCACCGAGCCGGAGGACCACGACCTGCGGGCCGAAGCCCTGGCCCTGGGTGCCAACGACGCCCTGCGCCTGCCGCTGGAACCCCTGGAACTGGATGCCCGCGTGGCCGTGGGCGCCCGCCAGGCCCGCATGGCCCGCCGCCTGCGCGCCTATTCCGACCGCCTGACCCGCGAGATGGCCCG
>JALHHV010000092.1:6097-6701 GCA_022837365.1 Desulfovibrio sp.
CTGCCCTCGTCCTCGCCGTACCTGCCGGGCCTGCACGTGGAAAGCCTGTACCTCCCGTCCGGCGACGCCAGCGGAGACTACTTCGACTATTTCCTGCTGCCGCCGCGCGCCGGGGCGGAGGCCGTCCCCACCGTGCCCCATGCCCCCCACGCTCCCGATGCAGGGGATGGCCCGGTGTTGCGGGTGGTCATCGCCGACGTGTCCGGCCACGGAGCCCGCGCCGCCTTCCTCATGAGCATCGTGCGCACCCTGGTGCGCGCCCAGAACGACGGCGCGGCCGCCCGCCATGCCGACGGCATGCCCCCCCAGCCGCTGACCGAGACCGTGCGCCGCATCAACCGGCATCTGGTGGACATCATCGGCGGCGAACCGGACTTCGTCACCCTGTTCGCGGGTGACATCGACTTCGGGGCGGGCACTCTGGAATACGTCAACGCCGGGCACTGTCCCGCCCTGCTGCGCGGCCGCGACGGCACGGTGACCCGCCTGCCCTCCAACGCGCCGCTGCTGGGGTTCTTCAGCGCCGATTTCGCGGCGGAGATGCGCCCCTTCCCGCCCGGCAGCCAGTTGCTGCTGTTCACCGACGGCCTGCACGACTGGACCG
>JALHHV010000557.1 GCA_022837365.1 Desulfovibrio sp.
GGCGACCCCACCTGGCCGGTGGAGCCCGGCGACCTGCTGACCCTGCTGCCCGAGGAAAAGGGCGTCACCGTGCGCGACGGCGGCGAGGCCCCGCGCACCGACCCCTTGACCGGCCTGTTCCGGCACGGCGACTTTCTGGCCCGCTGGAGCGCCGAACGCGAGCGTTGCGACGCCTTCGCCCTGGCGCTCGTCCGCCTGTCCGACGAAGGCCGCGAGCCGGAAGGCCGGGCCGCGCACCCGGAACAGCTCATGGCCGAGGCCGCCCAACTGTGCCGCGACCTGCTGGGGCCGCAGGCCCTGGGCGGGCGCTACGGCCTGAACAGCCTGATCTTCTTCCACCCCGGCATGACTCCCGATGGTACGGACGGGGCGCGGGAAGTATACGGCGCGCTGTGCCATGAACTGGAACGCCGCCTGCGCATCGGGGCCGCCGTGGGCGTGGCCTGCCATCCGTACCTCAGCTACCGCAAGGCCGACGCGCTGGAAAACTGCCTCAAGGCCCTGGAATACGCCATGCTGCTGCCCCCGCCGCGCGTGGGCGTGCTGGATTCGCTGGCCCTGAACATCAGCGCGGACAAGCGCTACAGCCTGGGCGACACCTTCGGGGCCATCGAGGAATACAAGCCCATGGCCTGGAACTCGCTGGGGGTGTGCATGGCGGGCCTGGGACGGCATTCCGAGGCGCGCCGCCACTTCGGCGAGGCGCTGGCCCGCAAGCCCGGCGACCCCATGGCCCTGTACAACCTGGGCACCGTGTGCCAGTCCGAGGGCGAAACGGCGGAGGCGCGCGACTGCTTCCGCAAGTGCCTGCGCAACGCGCCGGGCCACGTCTACGCCCTGATCCGCCTGGGCCAGCTGGCCGAGGGCGAGAAGCGCTTCGCCCAGGCCCGGCAGTACTACACCAAGGCCGCGAAACTGGACGGCGGCGCGGCGCTGACCTGCCGCCACCTGGCCCGGCTGTGCATGCGCCAGGGCCGTCCGGACGAAGCCCGCGAACACCTGCACGAGGCGTTGCTGCACAATCCGCAGGACGCCATCGCCCTGCAACTCATGGCCCGGCTGTATCTGGACGGCGGCGAGGATCCGGAAATCGCGGAGGTCATGGCCCGGCAGAGCGTGGCCCTGCGGCCCGACCTGAAACAGGGCTGGCTGGAACTGGCCCGCGCCCTGCAAGTGCGCGGCCGCGACCACGACGCCCGCGAAGCCCTGCTGCGCGCCGGGGAGCGCTGAGAACCGGAGCCGCTCCCCTTGCGCCCTGGCAATTGATTGGGTACGCTTTCAGTGTGAGGGCCCCGATGCCCGGAACGCCACGGACGTTCCCCCGCCCCACCGCAACCGCGACGGCCCATGGCCGCGTGGCCGCAGCCCGTCCCTTTTGCCCCGCCGGCGCCCAGACCGGACCACATGGACCCCGCGCCCCCA
>JALHHV010000093.1:0-2563 GCA_022837365.1 Desulfovibrio sp.
GCTCACCACGATGGCCCGCGAGGTGTCGCGCGCGCCCGCGCCGTAGCTTTCCGCCACCACGTAGGCCACCGCCGCCGTGGGCATGGCCGCGAACAGCACGCCCATGCCCAGCCAGTGCCCGCGCACCCCGAACGCCCACAGGCACAGCCAGGTCAGCGCCGGATGGGCGAACAGCTTCACCGCGTTGACCACCACCTGCCGGGCCAGCGGCGAAAGGGCCTCCGGGTCGCATTCGCCGCCCCCGCCGCTCTCGGGCGGGCAGCCCGCGCCCTCGGCGGTCAATTGCGCGGCCAGCACCATCCCGATGCCGAACAGCGCGCACGGAGAGGCCGTGGCCCCCAGCATGGAGGCCATGACGGCCACCGGCCCGGCCAGCCCCAGGCCGGAAAGGCTCACCGCCACCCCGGCCACCGAGGCCAGCAGGATGGGGTTGCGCCCAAGGGCCGCCGACACCTCGCGCAGCACCCGCCACGACAGGCCGCCGCCCTTGCGGATGGCCTCCAGCCGGGCCATGGTCACCAGCAGCACCGCAAGGCACAGCACCGAGACCATGCCCCCGGCCAGCACCGCGTCGTCGTTGCCGGGCAGCAGGGACACCACGATGGGCAGCCCCAGGAAGGCGCTGTTGGGAAAGCTGCCCGCCTGGGCCAGCACGACGATGTCCGGGCCGTTGCGCCGCCCCCCGCGCGAACACAGCAGGTACCCCAGGGCAAAGGCCAGCAGCATGCCCGCCACGGTGCCCGCGGCGAAGCCGCCGCGCGCCAGTTCCTCCGGCGTCTTGCGGGCCACGGCGTAAAACAGCAGCGCGGGCAGCGACACCCGGAACACGAACTGGTTCAGGGCGGCCGGAGTGCCCCTGGGCAGGCTGCCCAGCCGTTCCACGAACATGCCCAGCACGATGATGCCGAACACCGGGACCAGGGCGGAAAGGATGTCGAGCACGTAAAACTCCCCGGCGGGCTCGGCGGCCCGCCAGACGTTGGCCGGTACGGCTGTGCCAGACGTTGGCCGGTACGGCTGTGCCAGACGTTGGCCGGTACGGCTGTGGATGATGGCGTGAACCCCGAACATACGACCGCGCGGCGGCGCGGGCAAGGTACGCACCTGCCGGATACCATGCCCGAAGCCATCCCCCCACCCGCCGGGCCGGTTTCCGCCGCCTTCCCGTGCGCGTGCGCACGCGCCGCCGCGCCCGCGTGGCGGCGGGATGGCGGCAGGATGGCCGTCCTCCCCCGCCCTGGCACGCGGAATCCGCTTTTTTCGCCCCTGTACTTGACTTCGCGTCAGCGAATTGACACTGATGAAGCCAGACGTGCCATGCCGCCCGCGCGGTCCGGTGTTCCGGGCATCTCGCCATCGCGCCGGGCGCACGGCACTGCGGCCGAATGGCCCGGCGGCCAGGGCCGGACGGGCCAGGGCGGGCCGGGGCGCGCACCGGGGTGGCGCGGGGGGAAGCGGGACACATTCAGCGAGCCTTCCGGGAGAGGGGATGGATCTCGACACCAGCGGCATCATCGGCCAAAGCACATCGCTCAGGGACGTCTTCCGCATTCTCGCCAAGGTGGCCCCCACCGACAGCACCGTGCTGGTCACGGGCGAATCGGGCACCGGCAAGGAACTGCTGGTGCGTGCGCTGCACTCCAACAGCCAGCGCCGGGCCATGCCCTTCGTGCCCATCAACTGCGGGGCCATTCCCAAGGAACTTCTGGAATCGGAGCTCTTCGGCCACGAGAAGGGCGCCTTCACCCATGCCATCCGCTCGCGGCCCGGCCGGTTCGAACTGGCCGACGGCGGCACCATCTTCCTGGACGAAATCGGCGAGATGGACCTGACGTTGCAGGTCAAGATCCTGCGCGTGCTGCAAGAAAAGGAAATCGAGCGCGTGGGCGGCGCGGGGGTGAAGAAGGTGGACGTGCGCATCGTGGCCGCCACCAACCGCGACCTCGAACGAGAGGTGGCCGCCGGGCGCTTCCGCGAAGACCTGTACTACCGGCTCAACGTCATTCCCCTGCACCTGCCCTCCCTGCGCGAGCGCGGCGGCGACATCCTGGTGCTGGCCGAGCATTTCATGCGCCGCTTCTGCGAGCGCAAGGGCCGCCGCTGCCTCGTCCTGGCGCCCGACACGCGCAAGGTGCTGGCCGCCTATTCGTGGCCGGGCAACGTGCGCGAGCTGGAAAACTTCATGGAGCGGCTCAGCATCCTCGCCGACGACGACGTGGTGCCCCCGGCCGACCTGCCCCGCAAGATCCTGGACGAGGTGGGCGACATCGTCTCGCTGCCGGAACCGACCCCGCCCGACCCGTTGCCCGTGGCCTCCGGGGCGGCGTCCTGCGGCATGCCCGCCGGCTTCAGTTGGCCCACCATCACCGACCTGCGCGACAAGGGCATGAACCTCAAGGATTTCCTGGACACCGTGGAGGAACGCCTGCTGGACGAAGCCCTGGGCATGGCCGAGGGCGTAAAGAACCAGGCGGCGGAAATCCTGGGCATCAAGCGCACCACGCTCATCGAAAAGCTGAAGAAGAAGCGGACGGACTCGTGATCGGGGCGCGCGCCCGGCCCG
>JALHHV010000093.1:2585-9250 GCA_022837365.1 Desulfovibrio sp.
CGGGCACGGGGCACGGCATCCGCAACGGAACCGGCGCCGGGGCACGGGCATGCCCCCGCACGCGCACACATACGCGTACATGCACAGGATTTCCGCGTGAAACGACCCTCCGCCGCCGGTCTTGCCCGGCTGCTCCTCATCGCGGCCCTTGCCGGGCCGCCCGCCACGGCCGCGCACGCGGCCTCGTGGCAGTGGAGCGGCCTGCCCGACCGCGAGCGGGTGACCATCACCCTGGACCGGCCCGGCGAGGTGGACGTGGCGCGCACCGGGCGGCAGACCCTGTCGCTGACCTCGCGCGCCGTGGGCGCGGCCCCCGCGCGCATGGGCGGGGCGGACCCGGCCCGCGCGGCGCTGGTGGGCGAGGTGGCGCCGCAGCCCGGTGGCCTGCGCATCGACACGCGCACGCCGGGGTTCGGCTACGTGGTCACTCGGCCCGCGCCCGACCGGGTGGTGGTGGACATCTTCCGCGACCCCATGGGCGAACGCTGGACACCGTCCGACGCGGCCCAAGCTCCTGCCCAGACGGCCACCCAGACCGAGGCGCAGCCCGCGTCCCCCACGCAGCCCGTACCCCAGGCCCAGGCAACGCCCGCTCCCCTGCCCTCCACCGCGCCCGACCCGGTGCGGAACGGCGCCCGTCAGCCGCGCATCGTCGAGCGCGCCCTCACCGACGCCACCGGCCCGCAGGCCGATGCGCCGCTGCCCACCGCACCCACGGAACCCACCCCCCCGGCTCCGGCACAGGACGCGCCGCAGGACGCGAAGCAGTCCGCTCCCCAGGACGCGGTCACCGGCCAGCTTTCCCCCGGTCCGGGCACCGCGCCGCCCTCTCAGGTCACCGGGCAAATCGGCGCAGCATCTCCCGCCCAACCGCCCGAGCCGCAACGCAGCTTCTTTGCCGTGCCCTACTCCGTGCGGGCGCGCATCAACCCCGGCGGCCCGTCCGACTGGCCGGAAGAGGCGGCTGCCTCCGCCCCCACCACGGTTCCCGCGCCGGTACCCTCGCGCGGCGAGGCCGGCCCCGCCGCCACCGCCCAGCAGGCCGCACAGCCCGCCGCGCCGCAACCCGCGTCCCAGCCCGCTCCAGAGGCATCCGCGCAGGCCACCGCCGACGCCACGCCTCCCCCCCCCGCTCCGGCCACCCCTGCCGACGGCGCACAGGGCGACGGCGCACAGGGCGAGGCGCGCAAATCCGCCGCACAGCGCCCGGAAGGCGCCGCGCCGCCTGCCCAACAGTCGGCCCAAACGCCGGGCCAGGCCACGGCGGAAGCGCAGCCCGGCACGCCCGAAAAGGTGGACGCCACCTCGCCGCAGGCGAAGCAGGCCGCCGAAGGGGGCAACGCCACCAACGCCACGCAGGTGGTGTACGTGGACGAAAAGGGCAATCCCGTGCCTCCGCCGCCGGTTCCGGCCGAACTGATGGAACAGGTCAAGACCTTCATGGTCAACGGCGACTACCCCAAGGCCCTGGAACTTCTGGAAACCCTGAAGGGCCTGCGCGACACGCCCAGGGAAATGCGCGAGGAGGCGCTGTACCTCATCGGCGACGTGCTGTTCGCCCAGGGCAAGGACAACATGCTGGCCGTCTACGACAAGGTCGTGACCGCCACCAACGAGGCCATGAACTACAACCTCAAGTCGCACCGGGTGCCGCAGGCCCTGTTGCGCCTGGGGGTGGTGAACATGCGCATCGGCAACTCGCAGGAGGCGGAAGGCTACTTCAACCTGCTGCGCCGCCAGTACCCGCACGACGAAAACGTGCCCCTGGCCCTCTACTACGCCGGCGAAGAAGCCTACAAACGCGGCGAGTACCAGAAGGCGGCCGACAAGTTCCAGTCCATCGTGCAGGACTTTCCGGAAAGCAAGTACGTGCGCGAAGGGTCGGTCAGCCTGGCCCGCGCCCTGCACAAGATGGGCTACTACCAGCAGGCGGAATCCATCCTCGACTTCGTGGACAAGCGCTGGGGCCGCTTCTACCTGGAATATCCGCCGCTGCTGACCATCGCGGGCGACGTGGCCTACCAGGTGGGCAAGCTGGACGACGCGCGCAGCCACTACTGGCTGTACTACAACCTCATTCCCGACGGCGAGGACACCGACACCGCGCTGGCCCGCATCGGGGACATCCTGGCCAAGCAGAAGCAGACCGAGGCGGCCCGCGAAATCTACGAAGAGGCGGTGCGCCGCTTCCCGGACAAGGACGGCGGCCTCGTCTCGCTGATGCGCCTGGCCGAGGAAGGCATCCACGACGCGCCGAACCTGGGGGACATGGTCTCGGTGTTCCAGCGGCCGGACAACACCCGTCCGGTGCAGGCCTACACCACCATCATCTCGGGCCATCCGCAGAGCGCGCTGGTGCCGCTGGCCCGGCTGAAGCTGGCCATGTGGTACCTGTGGAACCGCCAGTACCCGGAAGCGCTGGCCACCTCGGCGGAATTCATCCAGGCCCACCCCGGCAACGAAATGCTGCCCAAGGTGCGCGACGTGGCCCTGCAAGGCTTCACCCAGGCCGCCGCCGAATCGGTGGCCGACGGCAACTACGGCCGCATCCTGCAACTGTGGGAACAGTACCCGCTGCTGCGCGAGAACGAAAAGGCCCTGTCCGCCGACACCCGCGTGGCCCTCGGCCTCAGCTATTCGCGCGAGGGCCAGCCCCGGCGGGCGCTGGAAATCCTGGACGGCTTCCTGAAAGGCCCCAAGGACGCGCAACACGGCGAAACCGCGCTGTCGCTGGCCCTTTCGGTGTACCTGGAAAACCAGAGCTGGCAGAACATCGTGGACCTGATGCAGAGCGTGTCCGGGTGGACCCTGTCCGATCCCGTGCAGGCCCAGGCCGACTACGCGCTGGCCCTGGCCCACGAGAACCAGGAACATTCCGACCTGGCGGTCCCCCTGTGGCAACGGCTGCACGAGCGCAAGGGCATGCCCCCCGAGCAGCGCGCCTACGTCAGCTTCTTCCTGTCGCGCGACGCCGAGCGCAAGCGCGAACTGCAAAACGCCTACCTGCTCACGCGCGAGGCCCTCACCGACTTCCTGGCCGTGGCCCAGGCCAATCCGGACAAGGCCGACGCCCCGCGCATCAAGGACTGCCTGATCTCGCTCATGGACATCACCGAGGCGGCGGGCCGCCTGCGCGAATCGCTGGACTGGACCGAGCAGTACGCCAAATACGTGCCCGATTCCGACCCCGGCTACGCGGCCATGCGCTTCCGCACCGCGCGCCTGCAACGCAAGACGGGCAACATGGACGCGTGGAAGTCCATCCTCGAAGACCTCGCCCGGCGCGACCCGCAGTCGCTGTACGGCCGCATGGCCGCCTCCGAACTGCGCACCACCGACGTGACCAAGGGCCTTTCCGGGTTCACCCAGGGCGCGCAGCAGTAAGCGGCCCGCTCCGCCACAGGAGGCCACCATGCACGACAGGCATCTGGACAACGGACACGCCATCGACCGCAATCCCGTGGTGGCGGGCATGTTCTACCCGGACGACCCGGACCTGCTGCGCCACGAGGTGCGCGAGCACCTTGCCGCCGCCACCCGCGACCCCGCCCCCACCCTGCTGGCCATGGTGCCCCACGCGGGCTACGTCTATTCCGGCGAGGTGGCCGGGCAGACCCTGGGCGCGGCCAACCTGCCCGACACCATCGTGCTGCTGGGCCCCAACCACACCGGGCTCGGCGCGCCGCTGTCGGTCTGGCCGGGCGGGCACTGGCACACCCCCCTTGGTCCCGTGCCCGTGGACGCCGAACTGGCCGACGCCCTGGCCGAATCGGATGCGGGCTTCACCCGCGACACCGCCGCCCACGTGCGCGAGCACTCCATCGAGGTGGTCCTGCCCTTCCTGCAGGAATACACGCCCGACCTGTCCATCGTGCCCGTGGCCGTGGCCGAGCCGCATCCCCAGTCCCTGCGCGATGCGTCGCAGGCCCTGGCCGACACGCTGCGCCGCATGGCCGCCGCCGGACGGCGGGTGGCCATGGTGGTGTCCTCGGACATGAGCCACTACGTCACCCACGCCGACGCCGCCCGCCTGGACCGCATGGCCCTGGCCCGCATCGAGGCGCTGGACCCCGTGGGCCTGTACGCCACGGTGCGCGACCGGGGCATCTCCATGTGCGGGGTGCTGCCCGCCACCCTGGGGCTGTTCGCCGCGCTGGCCCTGGGCGCCCAGACCGCGCGCGTGGTGGCCTACGCCACCTCGGGCGAGGTCAGCGGCGACATGCAGCGGGTGGTGGGGTATGCGGGGGTTTTGGTGGCGTAGGTGGGTGGAACTTTTCTGTTTGCCTCCGGCGGGAGCAGTTTTTTGTATGCCTCCGGCGGGCAGGGGGTGGGAACCCCCTGCACCCCCGATTACGGGATATTGGTCACAGACCCACAGAAACAGACCGAATTACCCCCGCCACGGTGCATGCCCCAAACGTTCCTGCCCCTTACAGGGGGTGCAGGGGGTGGGAACCCCCTGCCCGCCGGAGGCGTAAAAAAAACTCTCCCCCACCGTGTCCCATCCGGCACCAGCGGCCTCGCATATTGACGGCGGGGGGCGGCGGTGTCATGTTCCGCCCGGCGGCGGGCGACGCGTCCGCGCCCTCCGGCGCGCCGCGCGTTGCGCGCGGCCCGGCAGCCTTCCCGCGCCATCCAACGGAGCCCCCGTGACCACGCAATACCGTCTCGAAGAGACCGCCCCGGGCGCACAGTGGGACGCCTTTGTCGAGGCATCCCCCAACGGCACCATCTTCTCGCTGTCCGCGTACCTGGCCGCCGTGCGCCAGCCCAGCCGCCTGTACTGGTGCCTGAACGGCAACGAGCGCCGCGCCGCCGTGGCCGTCACCGAATCGGCCGACGGCGCGTGCGCGGTGCTGCACGACTTCGTCATCCACAACGGCATCCTCTTCGCGCCGCCCGCCAACAAACAGAACCGCTCCACGGTGCTGTCCGAGCGGTTCGAAATCGCCGTGGACGTGGCCGCCGCCCTGTCGCGCCGCTACGAGCGGGTGGAACTGGCCCTGTCGCCGCAGGTCACCGACATCCGGCCCTTCCTGTGGCACAACTACGGCAGGGACGACGCCCCCCGCTACGCGGCCGACGTGCGCTACACCGCCTACGCCAGCCTTGCGGGCTTCGCCGATGCCGCCGCCCCCGAAGACGTGCCCCTGTTCCCGGAAATTTCCTATTCGCGCCGCCAGGAGGTGCGCAAGGCGCTGAAGACCGGCGTGCGCACCACCGAGGACGCCACCCCGGACGACCTTTCCGCCTTCTACGCCCTGACCATGGGCCGCCAGGGCATAGAGGTGGAGCGGGAACGGCTGGACGAACTGCGCGACCTGGCCGCCGCCGTGCTGGCGGGCGGCTTCGGCCGGTTGTTCGCCACCCGCACCCCGGAAGGGGAACTGGCGGCCATGGCCCTGTTCGGCATGGACGGCAAGCGCGCCTACTACCTGTTCGGCGCGGGCGACCCGCACCTGCGCAACACCCCCTGCGGCACGGCCGTGCTGTGGGACGCCTTCGGCGAACTGGCCCGCGCGGGCGTGGCCGAGGTGGACCTGGAAGGGGTGAACAGCCCCCGCCGGGGCTGGTTCAAGCTCAGCTTCGGGGCGGACATCCTGCCCTACTACCAGTTGGTCAAGGACGGCCCGGAACCGGCGCGGGCCGTGTAGCGGGCCGGGCGGCCCCCCCATGAAGGCATGAAAGCATGATAAAGATCGAAGGGGCGGGGGCACAGGCCCCCGCCCCTTCATGCGAAGCGAATCCGGCGCCGCAGCGCCCGCCGTCCGGCGCGCGCCACGCAACGATGCGGCTACGCCTCTTCCTCCTCCAGCGTGTACCCGGCGCTCTCCACGGCCTCGCGCAGGATGCGCGTGTCCACGCATACCGCCGGGCCGTAGGTGATCTCGCCGGTGGCCAGGTTCACGTTCACTTCCTCGATCCCGGCCTGGGTCTTGATGGAGGTGGTCACGGTGGCGGCGCAGTCCGGGCTTTGCAGCCCCTTCACCCTGTACTTCTTCATGGGAAATCCTCCCCGCGTGGGCGGTATGCCGCCCGCTTTATCCTACTGTGCAAGTAGGATTTGACCCCTTGCGCGCCCCTTGCGAATGCCTTACCTCAAGGGACCGCCACTCTGTGGCGATCCGTGGCAGTCCGTGGCGGGCCACCGAGGCATGCGCCTGACGGCACACGACCGGCGGCGACGCCGCCACGCCCCTCCACCGCAACCCCCGCACACCCATGCTCGAACTGGATTTCACCACCTCCGGCTACGTCTACATGGCGCTCATCTGGGCCGGTGTGGGCCTCATCGCCGTGGTGCTGGCCCGGCGGCAGGGGCGCAACCCCGCGCTGTGGTGCGTGGCCTGCCTGCTGGCCCCGGTGGCCCTGTTCTACCTGGCGGGCGAGCACGGCGGACGCGCGGACGCACGCGACCGGGCAGAACGCGACCAGGCCGAACGTGACCGGGCCGAACGCGCACAGGCCCAGGCCCCTGCCGACGGCGACGGCAACGAATAGCCGCAGCGCGGCCCTTCTTCACCCCCCACCCGCGCCGGGCGCATCCCGGCCCTCCACCAGCACACCCCCGGACCATGAGCGACCGTACATTTCATATCCTGACCTTCGGCTGCCAGATGAACGTCAACGACTCCGACTGGCTGGCCAGGGCCCTCGTGGCGCGC
>JALHHV010000094.1 GCA_022837365.1 Desulfovibrio sp.
CCACGCTGATGGACGAGGCCGGGCTGGAGGTGGTGGCGCTGGGCGAGGAGCGGTTGCTGCCCCCGCCGGAACTTTTGTGCCGCATCGCGGCACAGGGGGGCGTTGCCGATGCCGCCGGGCTGCTGACCGCCGCCGGATTCCCGCACGCTTCCCTGCCCCGGTCTACGCCCATGTCGCCGTCCGCCTCCGCATCCGCGCCGCGTCCGGCGCCGGAATGCACTCCCCCGCCGGGGGACGACGCCGCCCCGGCGGGCACCCTGCGCCCCGGCGGCGACGAAGGCCCCACCACCAGCCTGCGCGTGGACAGCGCCAAGGTGGACCGTCTGCTGGACAACGTGGGCGAACTGGTCATCCTGCAGGCGCGCCTTTCGCGCATCGCCACCGACCACGACGACCCGCGCCTGCGCGAACTGGCCGAAGGGCTGGAACGGCTTACCGAATCGCTGCGCGACAGCACCATGTCGGTGCGCATGGTGCCGCTGGACGCCACCTTCCACGCCTTCCGGCGGCTGGTGCGCGACCTCGCGGCGCGTCTCGGCAAGGAGGTGCGCTTCGTGGCCGAGGGCGGCGAGACGGAACTGGACAAGACCGTCATCGACCACCTGCGCGACCCCCTGCTGCATCTGGTGCGCAACGCCATGGACCACGGGGTGGAGCCCGCAGGGGTGCGCCTGGCGGCGGGCAAGCCCGCCGAGGCGGTGCTGCGCCTGTCCGCCGCCCATGCCGGGGGCGAGGTGCTGATCACCGTGTCCGACGACGGCGCGGGCATAGACCTGGACAGGCTGCGCGCCGTGGGCGTGGCGCGCGGCCTGCTTGCTCCCGACGCCGAACCCGGCGAGGCGGAACTGCTGCAATTGCTTTTCCTGCCCGGCTTCAGCACGGCCAGCGGCGTGTCCGACCTGTCCGGGCGCGGGGTGGGGCTGGACGTGGTCAGCACGGCCCTGGGCGCCCTGCGCGGCAGCGTGGACGTGGTCACCCGGCGGGGCGGCGGCACGGCCTGGCGGCTGCGCATCCCCCTGACCCTGGCCATCATCGACGGCCTGCGCGTGCGCGTGGGCGACGAGGCGTTCATCCTGCCCCTGACCCAGGTGGAGGCGTGCCTGGAACGCTTCGTGGACGGCGAGGCCGCGACGCTCGGCCTCATCGAGTACCGCGAACGGCTGGTGCCGTGCCTCAGCCTGCGCCGCTTCCTGGACGTGCCGGGCGAACAGCCCGCCTACGAGCGGGTGATCATCGCCAACGTGGACGGCCAGCCCGTGGGCTTTGCCGTGGACGGCGTGGCCGGGCTGGAGCAGGCGGTCATCAAGCGCCTGGGCGGGCCGTGCCGCCGCGCCGCATGGATCGCCGGGTCCAGCGTGGACGCCGAGGGCGGCATCTCGCTGATCCTCGACGCCGCCCAGCTGGTGCGCGTGGCGCAGGGCATGCAGGAGCGCTGACCGGCTCCGGGGCCGCCTCAGTGCAGGGCGCGCATCTGGCACACCCCGCATTCCAGCACGTAGGCGTTGCCGGGAATGGCTTTCGCCAGGTGCTTCACGTGGGCGGCGCGCTCGCCGATCTCGTGCAGGTTGCTGCGCTCGTGGCAGTCCAGCACGGCCAATGACACCGAGACGAAGGGAAAGCGCCGCTCCATGCCGTCGCGCCCGCGCGCGGTGATCCAGCCCCGCGCGATATCCTCGCCGCAGTAGCAGCCGCGCACCAGCCGCCCGAAACAGCGCGTGGCCGCCCGGCACACCCGCTCGGCATGGCGGGGCGAGGTGATGCACACGAAGTCGTCGCCGCCGATGTGCGCCACGTAGTCGCCCTTGGCCCCGTGCCGTTGCACCGCCCACGACAGCACCTTGGCCAGCAGCAGGATGATCCGGTCGCCGTTCTTGAAGCCGTAGGTGTCGTTGTAGCTCTTGAAGTTGTCCAGGTCCGCGTACAGCAGCGAAAAGGGCTGCCCACCGGCCAGGCGCGTCTCCAGTTCCTTCTCCAGCGCCACGTTGCCGGGCAGGCCGGTGAGCGGGTTGGTGCCCTTGGCCAGTTCCACCTGCACCTGGGCCAGCTTGTGCAGCAGCCGCTGCACCGACACGATGCCCGCCAGCACCCCGCCCCGGGTGACCATGATGTCGTCGTACGCCTGCAACCGGCTGCGCGACATGGCCCGGCGGGCGGCGTCCTCCACCGGGGTGGATTCCTCCACCACCAGCGGGCGGGTGTCCATGACCGCCGACACCGGCCGCTTGAAGTACAGCGCCACCCCGTACTGCGCCGACAACTGGCGGTTGAGGTGGTAGTCCATGATCAGTCCCAGCGGCTTGTGGCGCTCGTCCACCACGGCGATGCTGGTCAACGGGTCGGAGGTTTCAAAGAGCTTGCGGACTTCGCCCGCCAGCGTGGTGGGCGGCACGGTGTGGGCCGGTTCCGCCAGTTCGCCCACGGGCATGGAGCAGGCCAGCCCGCCCACGCTGGGCAGTTGTCCGGCGGGGCGCAGTTCGCCGATGTCCACGTGGGTTTCCGGCTTGGGGTAGTCGGGCCGCCCCAGGTAATAGCCCTGCCCGTAGTGCGCGCCGATGGCCATCAGGGTTGCCGCCTCCTCGCGGGTTTCTATCCCTTCCGCGATGACCCGCGAGCCGATCTTTTCGGCGAAGCTGACCAGGGTTTCCATCAGCGCGCGGCGCACCGGGTCGCGGTTGATGTTGCGGATGAGCGACATGTCGATCTTGATGAAGTCGGGCTTCAGTTCCGCGATGGTGGCCAGGCCGGAATAGCCGGTGCCCGCGTCGTCGATGGCCACCTTGAACCCCTGCCCCCGGTAGTGCGACAGCGTCTTGTAGAACACCCCGAAATCGCGGATGGAATGCCGCTCGGTGATCTCGAACACGATGTTCTCCGGCGCAAGGCCCATGGCCCGCACCGCCTCCAGCGTGCTGCCGGGGGTGAAGCCGGGGTCGGTGAGGGTGCGCGGGTGGATGTTCAGGAACAGCCTTTGGTCCGGGGCCAGGGCTCCCGCGCAGGCGATGGCCCGCTCGCGGCAGATGCGCTCCAGCGCGAAGAGCATGCCCAACTCCTCCGCGATGTCGAAGAGCATCATGGGCGAGTGGAAGGGCGTGTCCACCGGGCCGCGGCTCAGGGCCTCCCAGGCCATGATCCGCCCGGTGGGAAAGCGCACGATGGGCTGGTACAGGGTGCGGATGGCGTTGTCCTGCAACACCGCCTTGAAGTCGCGCGCAAGGCGCAGGTCGGACAGGTCCAGTTCCTTGCGGGCCATGGTGCGCGCCTCGCGCACGGCCTGGAAGAATTCCTGGCGGGGTTCCGCGCCGGGGCGGCGGCGGTAGGTGGCGCAGCCCACGCCGATGTTCACCTCGCGCCCGGTCCAGCGCAGCACCGGATCCTTCAGGTGGTGCTGCAACTTGAGCTTCATGGTGAAGGCGGCGTCGGCCAGGCGCAGCGGGCGCGCCGCCGGTTCCGGCCAGAACACCAGGAATTCGCCGGGCTCCAGCGGCAGCAGGTGGTGGGCCGGGGCGGGCTGGCCGCTCAGGCCGGGCACCGCCGCCCACAGTCCTTCCACCAGCAGCGATTCGATGCCCGCCGTGATTTCCTCGCCGTACAGGTCGCGCACCAGCACGTGGTCCACCATGCGCACCAGCAGCATGTGCAGGGCTTCGTGCCGGGCCACCAGATCGCGCACCGAGGCCTCGACGGCAATGGAGCCGCCGGGGCCGGACCGGGAAGGGCAGTGCGCCACGGGACCGGATGCTGCGCCGGGCGGCGGCGGACCGTCCGGGTGCGGTGGGTGGATGGTGTCGTCGCGCCTGCGGCCGAACATTTCCAGGAACGGCTCCAGCCAGGTATGTTGCATGTATCCCCCCAGGATACCGTGTGGGCACGTTGCCGGACGCGCGGACGCGAGTTCCGCGACCGGCGTGCGAACGCAACCTCGCGCGGGACGGTGAGCGTGTCGTCTGCGGGTGCGTGCCCGGCGGCGCGGTGACGGCTGCGTGACATGGCGCTGCGCCGGGGTCGTCTCTGGGCGGGTAGTTAGCATGAAGGCGCGGGTGACGGCGGTGACGGGGGTGTGACGATTTGCAGAAGCCCCGCGCACCACGAACACCGCGCCGCCTTCGGGCGCTTCCTTTATGGTGATGGCGCCCTTGTGGTTGGTGACCACGATGAAGTAGGCCACGGAAAGGCCAAGGCCGGTGCCCGCGCCCGCCTCGCGCGTGGTGAAGAAGGGCTCGAAGGCCCGGCGGCGCAGTTCGGGCGGCATGCCGGGGCCGTTGTCGGCCACCTCGATGCGCACGTGCGCGGCCTCGGCGGCGGTGGTCAGGGTCAGCACCGGGGGCGGTCCGCCGTCGCGCAGCGCCAGCGCCTGTGCCGCGTTCTTGAACAGGTTCAGGAACACCTGCTCCATCTCGCTGGCGGAACAGCGCACCGGCGGCAGGTGCGGGTCGTAGCGGCGTACCACGGCAATGCGCTTGAAGTCGTAGTTGCGGGCCAGGCTGTAGTCGGTGACGGCCAGTTCCAGGGTGCGTTCCAGCAGGTCGTTGATCTGCACCGGCAGCCGCGAAGGGTCGCTGCGGCGGCTGAAGGTGAGCATGTTGGCCACGATGCGCGCCGCGCGCGCGCCCGATTCGCGGATGCCGTCCAGCAGCCCGCCGATGCGGCGTTCGTCGGCATAGGCGGCGATGCGGTCGAAGGTCACGCCGCTGCGTTCCGCCGCCGCGCGGTTGGCGGGCAGGTCGTCCAGCAGGCGGCGGCGCAGGTTCTGCTCCCCTTGCAGGATGCCCCCCAGGGGGTTGTTGATCTCGTGGGCCATGCCCGCCGCAAGGCCGCCCACCGAGGCCATCTTTTCGGCCTGGACCATCAGATCTTCCATGGCGGCGCGCTCGCTCACGTCGTCCAGGCGCAGGATGCCCCACATCTCCTCGCCGGTTTCCAGCGGGATGGCGGTGACGTCCTCCACCCGGCGGAATTCGCCGGGCTGGCCGTCCGGCCCGTCCGGCCGGGCGTCCGTCGGGACCTCCACGGGGGTGACGATCCGTTCCGGCGGCGTGGCTGTGCCCCCGCGCCGCGCGGCGTGCAGGCGGGGCAGGTGGCGGGCCAGTTCCGGGGCCACCTCCGCCAGCGGGCGGCCGTGCGCGGCCTCGCCCGCGACGCCGAAGCGCCGTTCCGCCGCCGGGTTCCACAGCACCACCCTGTCGGCGGCGTCGGCCACCACGATGGCCGAGGGCATGGCGTCCAGCACTCCCTTCAGGTGGCGCTGGGCGCGCGACAGGGCGCGGTTGGCGCGCGAAAGGTCGGCCAGCAGGGCCTGGCGCTCGCGCTCCGACTCCATGAGCACCGTCAGGTCGTGCATGATGAACGCCACGGCGTCGGGCGTGCCCGGCGCGCCGCCCACGGGGTACAGGCGCAGGGCCATCCAGCGGGGATGGCCGTCGGGCGTGGCTCCGGGCGGAAATTCCAGGGGTTCGGTGACGATGGGCTCTCCCGCAAGGGCGGCATCCGCCAGTCCGAGCAGTTGGGCGTGCAGCACGTAGCGGTCCCGGCCCAGGGTGTACACGGCCGGGTTGCCCGTGGCTTCCGTCAGCCCGTGCAGAGCCAGCCATTCGGAGTTGGCCTCGCGCAGGGTGCCGTCGGGGTGCAGCAGGGCCATGGCGAAGGGGGCCTGGGTGAGCACGGCGCGGAACTGCTGCTCGCGCGCGTGCAGGGCCTGTTCGGCTTCCTTCAGGTCGGTGATGTCGGTCAGCATCACCAGCACCGCCGGGCGGCCGTCCCATTCCAGCAGCACCCCGGTGCCGAACACCCAGCGCTCGCCCTCGGGCACAAGGATGCGCAACGGCGGGTGGGTGCCCGGCGGCTCGCCGCCCATGCGCCGCATGTACCTGTCCAGGGCCATGGGCCGGTCGGCCGGGTGCAGGTGGTCGGTGAAGTGGGTGCCCGCCAGTTCGTGGGCGGGGCGGCGCAGGATTTCGCCGATGCGCGGGTTGACGAAGGACAGCAGGCCGTCCTGGATGACGGCGATGCCTTCCTGCGCGTTCTGGAAGATGGACCGGTACTTCAGTTCCGCCGCGGCCAACCGCTGCTCGGCGGCCTTGCGCTCCTCCACCTCGCGCTCCAGTTCCGCCCCGCGCCGGGCCAAGGCGCCCAGGGCGGTGACGAAGGTGAGCCCCAGCAGCAGGAACACCGTCACGGCCAGGGCGGCCGTGGCCAGGATGTACCGCCGCTCCCCGGCGTGCACGTCGCCGAGATACGCGCCGGTGCCGATGTAGCAGTCCAGTTCGGGGATGGGCAGTACGAACGACAGCTTTTCTTCCGGCGCGCTGCCGCCCGGCGGTATGTAATAATAGGAGAAAAATCCGCCGTCCGGGTTCGCGCGGGCGGTCTCGACGAGCCCGTTGATGATGGCCACGCCGTGCGCGTCGCGCAGGTCAAGACCGCTGCGGCCTTCCATCTGCCGCTCGAAGGGCTGGACCAGCACCGTGCCGTCGTAGCCGCTCATGAAGATGTAGTTGGGGCCGCGGGTGTCGTTGAAGGTCATGGTGCGCATCCGTTCGCGCACCAGCACCAGGGCGTGGTCCCGGCCGTAGGCGCCGGAGGCCAGTTCGTCCAGCACCGGCTGCACCTGGTTGCGGGCCAGCAGCACCATTTCGCGCAGATGGTTGCGGCGGTATGTTTCCGCCGTTTCCCAGAAGGTATGCACCGCATGCAGCAGGAACAGGGTGAACACCCCGCACGCCAGCACCAGCAGCAGGCACAGCCGCCGCACGGGCGCGCTGCGCAGCAGCGAGGAAAGGGCGCGGGGGGTGATGATGTCCATGCGTTTTCTGGTGTCTTTTCTGGAATTGCCGGGAGCGCGAGGCCGCTGGACGGGCAGGCGCGGAAACGCCGGACAGGCAGGCGCGCTTTTCTTTCCGGGCCGCTGCTGGTAGTGCTGTGCCCCACCGGTCCCAGTCGTTCCCCATCGGTCCCTGTCGCCGTGGCCGGTTGTAGTGACGCAAGCCCTACCAATACCTGAAACGGGACCCGAGGGAAACGGTAATGGCGCTCTTGTAGCCTGCGGTGAGCGCTATATCCGTACTTCGGCGGCCGCGCAACAGCATGCATGCCGGAATTGTCCGGCGGAGAACGGATGACCCTGCCGACGACATGGCTCGTGGTGCGCCTGAGCGCGCTGGGCGACGTGGTGCTGACCACGGGCGTGCTGCTGTGGCTGCACCGCACCCGTGGCTGGCGCTTCGTGGTGCTGACCCGGCCGCAGTGGGCTCCGGTGTTCCGCAACCACCCCGCCGTGGACCGCGTGGCCACGGTGGACCAGCGCGACCTGCGCCCCGCCGCGCTGCCCGGCCTGGTGCGGGGGCTGGCGGCCTCGCTGCCCGGCGCGGGCCTGCTGGACCTGCACGGCACCCTGCGGTCCCGGCTGCTGGGCCTGCTGTGGCCCGGCCCGGTGCGCCGCTACCCGAAATTCTCGCTGGAACGGCGGCTGTTCCTGCGTACCGGCGGGCGGCTGTTCCGCCACCGGCTGCGCGCCTGCAACGTGACCCAGCGCTACGCGCTGGCCGTGGAGGCCACGCCGCCCCCGCGCGCCGGACTGCTGCCGCGCATCCTGCTGGACGACGCGGAGCGGGAGCGGGGCATGGACCTGCTGCGCGAGGCCGGGCTGGCGCTCGAAGGGACGCCGGATGGTGCGCCGGATGGGGCGTCGGGCCGCACGCCTTCACTTGCCCGTCCGCTGGTGGCCCTGCATCCCTATTCCACCCACCCGGACAAGGCGTGGCTGGCCGACGCCTGGCGCGACCTGGCCGGGCGGCTTTCCGCCGCCGGGCATGCATGGTTCGTGGTGGGGCGCTCCGGCGGAAAGGGGGGGGCCGAGGGCGGCGAATCCGGCCCCCTGTCCGGCCTGTCCGGCCTGTCCGCCCTGGTCGAACAGGTCCGGGCCTCGGGTGGGGCGGCGGCGGACTTCACCGACCGCACCGGCCTGCGCGAAACCTGCGCGCTGCTGGCCGCCGCCGACGTGCTGGTGACCGGCGATTCCGGCCCCATGCACCTGGCCGCCGGGGTGGACACCCCGGTGGTGGCGCTGTTCGGCCCCACCACGCGGGAATGGGGCTTCTACCCCGAAGGCCCGCGCGACGTGGTGCTGGAAACGGACGACGCCTGCCGCCCCTGTTCGCTGCACGGCAGCAGGCGCTGCGCCCATTCCGGGCGCTGCATGGGGGGCATCGCGCCCGATGCGGTGTTCGAGGCGGTGCGGCGGGTGACGGCGGGGGAGATGGTTCCGGCAGGCACGGAGACGAAGCCCCGCTGACGGCACGGGCCATCGGCGGAGGCGAAGGGCGGCGCTTCCGTCAGCGCGTCAGGCAGGACAACGGGAGGCCGCGCTTCCGTCAGCGCGTCAGGCGGGACAGCAGTTCCCGCGCCTCGGTCAGCGAAGGGTCGGCCTGCATGGCGCGATTGGCGTATTCGTACGCCTTGTCCCGCTTGCGCCATTCCATGTACAGCTTGGCCAGGTTGAGCATGGTGCGCGGATGCGCGCCGAACTGGCGCAGGGCGCGCAGGTAGACGACCTCGGCCTTGGGGTACTCGCGCAGTTCCATGTACGCGGCCACGGCTCCGGAATAGGCCGGGGCCTCGCCGGGGAAGGAATCCAGCGCCGATTCGAACAGTTCCGCCGCCTCGAAGAACAGCCGGGCGCGCAGGAAACGTTGCCCGATGTCGGTGAGCACCCCCGGCTCGTGCCCCCATTCATCGGCCACGCGGCGCAGCAGGGCCCGCCCGCGCGGCAGGTCGCCCGCGTCCAGCCGGGCCTGGCCGTTGCCGGTCAGTTCCATCTTGCGCATCAGTATCTTCTGGGCCTGTTCGGCGGCCCGTGCGCGTTCCTCCTCCAGCATGGCGTGGCGGATGGATTCCAGCCGTTCGGCCAGCGGAAGCTCGTCGCCCGGCGCGTACGCCACGTAGGGGCCGGAAAGCACCTTGCGCCCTTCAAAGAACTTGCGGATGACGTGGTTCCTGTTGAGGTCGTTGACGAATTCGTGGATGTGCACCTCTGTCTCGAAGCGGGCCTGCCCGATGAGCGTGGTGCCGGAATAGTTGCGCAGGGCCGTTTCCATGGCCCCCAGTGCGCGCGTGAGGTAGCCGCGCGCCAGATAGGCGCGGGACCGCGCGATGTTGTCGCGCACGGCCTTGGGGGCGGTCATTCGCATGGGGCGTCCTTGGGGGGGGCCTTGGAAGGGCCGGACGGACAGGGAGGGCGACAGCCGGGGCGCGGGGCGGTGGCCTGCGGGGTGCCGGCGGCGGACATCCAGCAGCGGCGCACCTCGTCGGCGTGGGCGCGCAGCAGGCTGTCCACGTCGTCGGGCACCAGCAGGCGGATGTCCGCGCCGCGCAGCCATTTGCCGCGCAGCAAGGATGCGCTGATGTCCAGCCGGGGCAGGGGCAGGAACGTCAGCATGGTGTCGCCGTAGGGGCCGCCGGGCAGCAGGTGGCGTTCCGTACCCTGCGAGAGGCGGGGTGCGGGGTGGGCCATGCCGCCGGGTTCCGGCGGCAGCGGGACGGCGTCCGGCCAGCGGGCGGACAGGGCGGCGCGGAAGGCTTCCGGCCCGCTGCCCGCGCGGGGCACCACCACGAAGTCGGCGATGCGCGGCAACTCCAGTCCCCGGTGCCAGTGGGGCAGCATTTCGAAATCCTCGCCCCCCAGGATGAAAAACGGCGCGGCCTCCGGCTCGGCGGCGCGGTAGGCGTGCAGGGTGTCCCAGGTGTACGAGGGGCCGCTGCGCCCGCCTTCCAGCGCGTTCACGGCCAGCGCGGCAAAGGGGCGCACGGCGGCGCGCAGCAGGGACAGGCGCAGGCCGAAGGGCAGCAGGTCGTGCCCCTCCTTGTGGGGGGGCACGGCGCACGGCACAAGGTCGATGCGTTCCGGCCGTAGCGCCTCGGCCACTTCTATGGCCAGGCGCAGGTGGCCCGAATGCACCGGGTTGAAGCTGCCGCCAAGTATGCCGATGCGCCGCATGAGCCTTTCGCCGTCCCCTTGGTTCACTCGGACTGCTTGATTCGCCCGTCCTTGCCCGCCCCGGCCCAAAGAAGCGCCACGGGGGACGCCCCTTCAGCCGCCGCTGTTTCCGCTACTCCCGCTACTCCCGGACCTGGCCCGCGCCGAACACCACGAACTTGGTGGTGGTCAGTTCCTGCACGCCCATGGGGCCGTAGGAATGCAGCTTGGACGTACTGATGCCGATCTCGGCCCCAAGGCCCAGTTGCCCGCCGTCGTTGAAGCGGGTGGAGGCATTCACCGCCACCATGGATGCGTCGGCCTCGCGCAAAAAGCGCATGGCCCGCGCGTGGTCGCGGGTGCAGATGATTTCGGTGTGGTTGGACCCGTGCGCGGCGATGTGGGCCAGCGCTTCGTCCATGTCGTCCACCACGCGCACGGCCAGAATCAGGTCGTGGAACTCCATGCCGTAGTCTTCCGGCGCGGCGGGGGTGGCCGCCTCGCCCAGCAGGGGCAGCGACGCCGGGCACGCCCGGAAGGTCACCCCGGCCGGGGCCAACCGCGCGGCCACTGCGGGCAGCAGGGCGGCGGCCTCGTCGCGGTGCGCCAGCAGGCATTCCAGCGCGTTGCACACGCCGGGGCGCTGCACCTTGCCGTTGAAGACGATCTCCACGGCCTGGTCCAAGTCGGCCCCCGCGTCCACGTAGGCGTGGCACACGCCCTTGTAGTGCTTGAGCACGGGCATGGTGGCCTGCTGCACCACGGCGCGGATCAGGGTTTCGCCCCCGCGCGGGATGATCACGTCGATATACTGTTCGAGGGCGCACAGCGCGCCCACGGCGGCCCGGTCGGTGC
>JALHHV010000558.1 GCA_022837365.1 Desulfovibrio sp.
ACGACGCCGAAGGGCTGAAGGCCTACGCCGAACACCCCGAGCACGTGAAGTGCGTGGACTTCATCAAGAAGATCGTGGCCAGCCGCAAGGCCATCGACTACACGGTGTAGGGGCTGTATCTAACTAGTCCTTTCGCCCGTTGGCTGCGTCAAACTTCGCCTGTCATGGCTTTGCTGTCCTTCTCCGTAAGGTTCGCTTCGCTCACCAACGGCCAAGGCTCGGTCGAATACGATAAGAGCGCGTTGCGGTCCTCATCCGTAAGGTTCGCAAGCTCGCCTAACGGCTGAGGCATACTCCCTCATGGCAGGCTCGTTTTCCTTGCCAACGAACGAAAATCCTGAGTTAGAAACAGCCCCTGGCCCGCGCCAGCGCGCGGACACGCAATCAGACGGGGAGGCGCGCCGATGGGTGTGCCTCCCCGTTTCGTTTCGGGAAATGTCGAGAGGGGGGACGGGACGTTGCCACCGCACTCCGCGCGGGCGGTGAATACATGACCACGAAGTGGCAGAAGCTGCCCGCCATCACGAACAGGTGGAAGATCTCGTGGAAGCCGAAATGCCGGAAGCGGTTGGGGCGCTTCAGCGCGTAGATCACCGCGCCCGCCGAGTAGAACGCGCCGCCCGCCACCAGCCAGGCCAGCGCCCCGGCTTGCAGGTTCATGACCAGCGGGTAGATGCCCGCCAGGGCCATCCAGCCCATGCCCAGGTAGATGCCCGTGGACACCCAGCGCGGCGCGTGCAGCCAGAACACCTTGGTGAAGATGCCCGCCACGGCCACCGCCCACACGCAGCCGAACAGCGACCAGCCCCACGGCCCGCGCAGCGGGATGAGGCATATGGGCGTGTAGGTGGCCGCGATGTAGACGAAGATCATGGAATGGTCCACGCGGCGCATCAGGCGCACGCCCCGTTCCCGCAGCGGCAGCCAGTGGTACAGGGTGCTGGCCGTGTACAGCAGCACCATGGACACCCCGAAGACGGAAAAGGTCACCACGTGCCACGGCAGCAGGGGCGAGGCCGCGCGCACCAGCAGCAGCACCGTGCCCAGCACGGCCAGCAGCGCGCCGATGCAGTGGGTAAGGCCGCTGACCGGGTCGCGCAGGCTGCCCACCATGCGGCGCAACAGCGAGGTCGTGGGGGAGGGATGCAGGGCTGCGGTCATGCGGGTGTCCTCCTGTCGGGGGCACTGGGGGAAGGGCGCGGCTGGCGCGGAATGCGGACGGAAATGCGCCGCCCCGTGCCGCTGGCATAGCCGGTTTCCGGCCTGCCGTCACCTGA
>JALHHV010000095.1 GCA_022837365.1 Desulfovibrio sp.
GGGGGCTTCCGGCGTTGCGTCTGTATCGGGTGCGGGCGCGTCGGATACGGGTACGTCAGGAGTGGGCGCGTCCGCAGCAGCCGCCGACGGGTCGGAATTCGGGGGGGCTTTGGGGGTATCGCTCATGCGGTGATGCTGTCCGGTCAGGCGGGGGTACGCCGGGATTCAGGCAGGTTAAGGAACGATTGCAGGATGCGCGCGGCCGCCTGCTGGTCCACCACGGCCTCCAGCGCCTTGCCGGAAAGCCCGGCGTCGCGCAGGTCGTCCTCGGCCTCGTAGGAACTCAGGAATTCCTCCATGAGGTAGACGGGCAGGGTGGTGCGGCGCTTCAGCCGTTCCACGAAGTTGCGCACCTGCCGGGTGGTCAGGGTGTCCGTGCCGTCGTGCAGCAGGGGCAGCCCCACCACGAAGGCGTCGGCGCGTTCTTCCTCGGCCACGGCCAGCAGTTCGGCAAAGAACCGGTCGCGGGTGGTCATGACGATGGTGCGGCGCGGAAAGGCCATGCTGCCGCCCGTGTCGCTGGCCGCGATGCCGGTGCGTTTCGTGCCGTAGTCGATGCCGAGGTACTTCATGGCAGGCCGGATGCTACGCCAGCGGGCGCGGCGGGGCAAGTCGCGGGGCGGCGACGGCCCTGCCGCGCGCCGTCCTACAGCGTGGAGTCGTCCACCACCCGCACCCCGCCCTCGTCCCTGGCGTGGTCGGCGGCCTTGCGCAGTATCTTGCGCCAGTCCGCGCCCTTGGCCAGTTCGGCCAGCCATTCCAGGGTATGCAGCACGGGGCGCTTGTCCTTGAGGGCCAGCATGGTGCGCTTGATGCCCACCTTGCACGAGGGGCAGCCCACGATGACGGGCGCGCCGTCGGCGTAGGTCATGAAGTCCGCCTCAAGGCGCATCCGCTTGCGGGCGCGCAGCTTGTTGTAGATGGCGGGCGAGGTCATGGCCCCCATGCCCGATTCGCCGCAGCAGCCGGGATTCACGCGCACCCTGGCCCCGGTGAAGGCGGCCACGGCCTGCGCGTAGATGTTGGCGGCCTTGCCCTTGTGCACGCCCACCCATTCGGCGTGGCACGAGGGGTGGTAGAGCACCTCGGTTCCGGCGGCGGGCTTGGCCGCGCCGGTAAGGGCGTCGGCAGGCAGCCGTTCCAGCAGGAACTGCACCATGTCCATGTGGCGCATTGCCGGGGCGTCGCCGCGCGCGCCCAGCAGTTCGTGCCGCTGGATGCCGTCGCGGCACGAGCCGCAGGCGGTGATGACGTGGGTGACGGAAAGCCCCGCCGCCCGCGCCTTGTCCAGGGCGGTCCTGATGGCCTGCACGTTGTGGTCGCGGTTGGTGGCGAAGGCGTTGTCCGCCCCGGCGGACAGCAGCGGGTAGCCGCAGCACAGGTGCTGTTCCGGCATGACCACGGCCACGCCGGACTTGAGCATCAGCATCAGCCCGGCCAGGCCGATGTTGCGGTAGAACAGCCCGCCCCCGCAGCCGGGGAAGTAGAACACCGCCTCCACGGGTTCGCCGGTAGCCGCCGCGCGCTCTCTGGCGCTGGCGGGTACGAAGATGCCGCCCTTGCCCAGGTGCAGGGTTTCCGCAAGGTTCTTGTAGCCCACCTCCGGGCCGGGACCGGCAAAGAGCGGGTTCTCGAAGCGTTCGCGCCACCCGGCGGGCACCAGCCCCATGAAGCGGTTCTGGAAGCGCTGGCCCATGGAGGCGGCCTTGGCCGCGCGGGGCACGCGCGCCGCCGGATCGGCCGAGAGCCATTCCAGCACCTTGCGCTTGATGGGGTGGCCGCCCGCGTTCTCCGATTCCAGGAAGGCGCGCATGGCCAGGGCCACGCCGGACGAATCGATCTTCACCGGGCAGACCGAGGTGCAGCGGCCGCAGCCGGTGCAGTGCTCCATCATGGCGCGCAGTTCGCCCAGCAGGAAGGGGTCGGGCCTGCCCTTGTTGACCTGCGAATAGTACACCGCCTCCACCAGCGCGCCGAGGGCGATGTTCTTGTTGCGCGGGTGGTATTGCAGCGACTGTTCCGGGTAGAACATGGGACAGACCTGCTTGCACTTGCCGCAGCGGGTGCAGATCTGCACGTTGGCCAGCAGCGCGATGAGCCGTTCCTTGTCGGGCAGGCCGCTCTGGCGGATGTCCTCGATGAGCCGGTTGAACGAGAAGGTGAACGGCCGCACCGGCAGTTCGCGCTGGGTCAGCTTGGCCGGGTTCAGCACGTTGCGCGGGTCCACGCGCTCCTTGAAGGCGCGCAGGGCGTCCATCTTCTCCTTGCGCAGGAAGGCGATCTTGGTGATGCCGATGCCGTGCTCGCCGGACACCTCGCCGCCCACTTCCTGCGCTTTCGCCATGACGCGGTGGGCCACCTGCTCGGCATTGTGCAGCATGACCGGGTCGTTGGAGTTGACCGGGATGTTGACGTGGCAGTTGCCGTCGCCCGCGTGCATGTGGCTGGCCACCTCGATGCGGGTGGCCTGCATGTGGTCCTTGATGCGCTCTATCTTGCGGGCAAGGTTGGGGTGGGCGTTGGCAAGCTCGCCCAGGAACACCACGGCGCGGATCTGCATTTCCTCGTCCGAGATGTCCTTGGCCGATACCTCGCCCTTGGCCACCTTGGAGGCGTAGGTGAATTCGCGGTTGAACTCCCTGTCGTCCAGCGGCATGCCCGCCAGACGCCCCACCTCTTGCAGGGCCGAGCGGTAGGCGGCGGCCGCGCATTCCAGGTTCACCTGCTCCAGAAAGTCCGCGAACTCGGGCACGCCGTCGATGGGGATGACCACGTCCTCGTTGATCTTGAAGCCCGAGGTGCGCCGGGCGATGGCGGACAGCTTGTGGCGGTCCTCCCAGAACACCTCGGCTTCCTTCTCGTCGCGCGCGGCAAAGATGTCCGCCCCGTCGTAGGGGTTCACGATGTCCAGGATCTGGTGCACGGCGCGGTCCAGGTGGAACTCGTCGTCGCCGTCCAGCTGCACGATGAGCACCGAGATGGGGTCACCCTCGTACTCCGTGGACTTCTTCTTGTATTCTATGGCCTTGACGTACTTGGAGTTGAACTCCTCCAGGGCCGATATCTTCACGTGGTCGCCTTCGCGGCGGATGGTGTCGCGGTAGCCCACCACGTCCTTGATGACCTGCATGGCGTTGTTCATGGAACGCCCGAAGAATTCCAGCACCAGCACCCGCTGGTGGGCCGGTTTCTTGTGCAGCACGAAGCAGGCTTCGACGATGATGCCGTCCACGCCTTCCTTCTGCATGCCGGGCAGGCCGCCCAGGGTCTTGTTGGTCACGTCCTTGCCGAGGCCCGGCAGGCGGATTTCGTCGCCGCGCAGCGACACCACGTTGCGCACGCCGCCGCTCAGGTCGCGGATTTCGAAGGTGGCCGTCTCGCCGGGCATGATCTTGTGGCGCGGGTGGTCCACGCGGGCCACGTCGATGATCTCGCCGGTGGGGGTGACCATGCGCCACGAGAGCAGGTTGTCGAGGGTGGTGCCGTATTCGAAGGCGAAGGGGCCGCCCGCGTTCTCGGCGATGTTGCCGCCGATGGACGAGGCCAGCTTGGAGGCCGGGTCCACGGTGAACAGCAGGCCCTTTTTCCCCGCCGCCGCAATGGCGTCGTTGGTGATGACCCCCGCCTCGCAGCACAGCACCCTGTTCTGCTCGTCGATGCTGACGATGCGGGTCAGGCGGCCAAGGCTCAGGATCACCGTGCGCTTGCGGGCGGGCACTGCGCCGCCGGTCAGGCCGGAGCCGCCGCCGCGCGGGATGATGGCGAACTTCATCTCGTTGGCCAGCTTGACCACCGCGCTGACCTGCTCGGCCGAGGCGGGGCTGACCACCAGCATGGGCAGTTCCATGCGCAGGTCGGTGGCGTCCGTCGAATTTTCCACCAGCGCGCCGGGGCGGGTGTCGATGCATTCGCGCGGCATGACGGCGGCCATGCGCTTCACCAGTTCGTCGCGGAAGGCCACCTCGGCCTCGTGCGCGCTCCAGAACATGGTGATGCCTTCGCCGATGCTGGTGGCGTAGTGGTGGGCAAGTGCCGCCTTTTCGCCCTCGAAACGCGCGCGAACGCTCGCTTTCACCGTTTCCGCGTCGATGAACGGGTTGTACACGACCAGAAACAGTTCTTCCGCGATTTCGATGGCAAGGTGGCGCACGGACTCTGGCCAGTCCTCGAATTCGTCCAGATTGATGCGCAGGATGCGGTTGACGACGAAATCCGCGGATATGGAGATATGCGGGCCTTTATGGGGCATGAGCGGGCTCTCTCTCGGGTTGCGGTGAGAGGAAGCCGTAGACTATAGGCGCGCGCGGCCCGGTTGGCAAGTTGAGTGAGCGCACGATTTTCCGGCGGGAAGCGGGGGGCACGGGAAACGGGGCGGCACCGGCATGGGCCGGGGCAGCCGGCTTCCGGCGCGTGCCGGGCAGGAACCCGCCACGCAAGCGGGGCCGCCCCCGCCAAAAAAATGTGGGGGAATTTTCCTGCATTGCTGGTTAGCATCAGCAGAATGACGCTATGATGGTTCATGAATAGAATGTTGTATGGTGCTATGTTATATACAGTTTGTGCGTGCGAACAGTGCATTTTCATAGCATCAACCCGCGCACATTAACTGTAAGATCAATCAATTGATTGTAATTGACACATCGTCGCAATTGGTGTGTAGCGTTGTGCAAGCTCCAAGAAAGGAGGACCGCCATGCCGCACGCACTGCCACGCGCCGATGTCATGGGACGCCTTGCCGCGGACAACCCGTGGTGGGCCGACGAGATTGCCCGCCCCTTCGCGGCGGACCTGCCGCAGCGCGACCACTTCGCGCCGTTCTTCGAACTTGCCGCCGACTGTGCCCTGCACCGGGCCGTGGTGCTCATGGGGCCGCGCCGGGTGGGCAAGACCGTGCTGCTGCACCAGATGGTGGACAACCTGCTGAAGCAGGGGGCCGAGCGCCGCCAGATCCTGTTCGCCACCCTGGACGCCCCGGCCTATACCGGCATGGGTCTGGCCGACTTCGTGGAACTGGCCGCAGAGATGGCGGGCCTGGACCCCGCCCGGCCGGGGTGGGTCATCTTCGACGAAATCCAGTACATGGCCGACTGGGAACACGGTCTGGACGCGCTGGCCGCGCGCTGGCCCGCGCTGCGCTGCACGGCGTGCGGTTCCGCCGCGCCCGCCCTGCGCCGCATGGGCGACGCCGAGGCGGCCGGGCGCTTCGCGGTGTACATGCTGCCGCCGCTGTCCTTCGCCGAATTCCTGCGCCTGTCCGGCGGGCAGCGCCGCGACATGAAGCAGCTGTTCACGCCCGAACGCATGGACGAACTGAACGAACTGCTGGTGCGGTACATGAATTTCGGGGGGTACCCCGAGGCCGTGGTGTCCGAACGGGTGCGCGCGGACATGACGCGCTTCCTGCGCAGCGAGATCATCGACCGGGTGCTGTGCAGCGACCTGCCCGGCCTGTACGGCATCTCGGACGTGCAGGAGCTGAACCGCCTGCTGGCCGTGCTGGCCCTGAACAGCGGGCGCGAGGTGACCCTGGAAGACCTGCGCGGCGAATCGGGCATCGCCGTGAACACCCTGAAGCGCTACCTCGATTATCTGGAAGCCGCCTTTCTGGTGGTGCGGCTGCGGCGCATCGACGACGCGGGCCGCCGCTTCCGGCGCGACCGCAGCTTCAAGGTGTACCTGGCCAACCCCTCCATGCGCACGGCGCTGTTCGCGCCCATCACCGGGCCGGACGACCCGGCCCTGCAACCGCTGCTGGAAACCGCCGTGGTGGGTCAGCTGCTGTGCAGCCCGGCCCTGTCCAGCAACACCTGCTACGCCCGCTGGGACGGCGGCGAGGTGGCGCTGGTGGGCCTGCACCCGGTGCACGGCAAGCCGGTGCTGGCCTTCGACATCCGCTGGAGCGACGAGGGCATCGCCACGGGCGCGCGGGGCAGGACGGGCGGCAACGGCAGCGGGTCCACGCCCCTGCGGCC
>JALHHV010000096.1 GCA_022837365.1 Desulfovibrio sp.
GCGTCGGCTCCGACAACATCCCGGAGGGCGAAGCGCACCGCGTCCACGGGGCAGACGTCGGCGCAGCGCAGGCATTTCAGGCATTCGGCGTGGTCCGTGGCGCGCGGGGCCGCCACGGGGATGGCCCCGGCCGGACACTGCCGCGCGCAGGCCCCGCAGGCGGTGCAGGCGTGGTCCACCCGCCGCCGCCACGGGGCCGCGCGGCCCGCAAGGCCCATGGCGGCCCCGGCCGGGCAGAGCATGCGGCACCACAGGCGCGGGGCCAGCAGCCCGCCCGCCAGCACCAGCGCGAAGAAGCCGACGATGTAGCCGGTGGCCGCGTAGCCGGGCACGGGAATTTCCGCGAAGGCCAGTCCGGTGGCCTCCATCCGGCGGGCCAGGGGGGCGGCCAGGGAAAGGCCGGTCTCGGCCAGCCGGGCCACCGGAGGCCAGGCGGCCAGCGCCCAGAACCGCGCGGCCAGCGGCAGCGGCGCGGCCCAGAACACCAGGTCCAGGCCCGCCAGCGCGGCCGCCAGCACCCCGGCCAGCACCGCGTACTTGGGCAGGCGCGGCACGGCGGGGCGGCGTGCGGCGTCATTCCGGCGGGATTCCGGCCGCCCGGCCTTGCGCCGCCGGGTTTTCGCCAGGCGACGCCACACGGCGTCACCGGCGTCCACCATGGCCCCGAACGGGCACGCCCAGCCGCAGAACGCCCGGCCCAGCAGCAGGGCGGACGCCAGCACCACCAGCCCCGGCACAACCGCGCCGATGAACGCCCGGCCCGCCACGCTGGCGGCCAGGGCCACGGCCGGGTCCAGCCGCACCAGTAGATCGCGGGGCAGGTCGCGGGGCAGGATTTCGTTGCCGGGCACGGCCTGCCCCGCACCCCACGCCAGCAGCACGAAGGCCGCGAAGAACAGCCAGCGGCTGGCCAGGCGCGCGCGTTGCCGGTTCATGCCATGCGGCCCCGGCCCTTACAGGGTCACCCGCGCCACGGCGCGCGTGGACAGGTCCATGGAGCCCAGGCCCCGTTCGTGGGCCAGCCGGATGTGGCTGACCTGCCGCGCGGCAAAGCGCCGCCCGTACCACTCGAACGATTCCACGGCGCAGGCGTCGGCGGCCACCGGGTCGGCCGAGGCGATCACCGTGTTCTCCTGCATGACCTTGCCGGGGCCGCCGGGGCCTCCGGTGGTCAGCACGTAGGTGCCGTCGATGACCGTGAGCGCGGCGCGCAGTTTCGTGTTCAGGTCCACGATGGCGGTGTCGAGGTCGTAGCGCGAATGCATCACCCCGCGCTGGCGGATCAGCCCCATCATGCCCTTGAGCCCCAGCGAGACGCCGGTGGAGCTGTGCGACTTGGCCGTGGGCGCGGCGATGAGCACGTCGGCGTCCAGCGCGTCGCGCAGGAAGGTGTTGGCGGTCATCTGTTGCGCGCCGTCGATGTCCAGTTCGCGGTAGAACCGCTCCGCCGTCGGGGCCTGCACGATGTCGCCGAACTCGGCGCAGGCGGTCCGGATGCCGGAACGCTCGATGCACTGCTCGGCCGGGGCCAGCGGGTTGTCCAGCACCAGCACCGAGGCGGCCCCCGCGTCGCGGCACATGCGCACCAGCGCGGCCACCACCTCGGGGTGGGTGTTGGTGCCCAGGCTGGCGGCCGAGGCGAAGGACATGTTGGGCTTGATGACCACCTTCTGGCCGGTCTTCACGAAGCGCCCCATGCCGCCCAGCATGCCCACGCAGGCATGGGCGGCGGCGGCGGGCGACCGCTCCGGCGGCCAGCCACAATGCGCCGGACATCTGCCATTTCAGGAAGTCCCTGCGACGCATGATGCCTCCTTGCGCCGGGCGGCGCGGCTGCGGGCGGGGTGGGGGAGGCTCCGGGCGGGATGCCGGGCGCGGGAGCGGAAAGGGGGACAACAGGAACCGTTCCGCCGGGCAGGCCGGGGCGGTACGCACCTTGTGCATGCGTATACCACCTTCGGCGGACGGGGAGCAATGACTGACGGGGAATGGCCGATACCGGTGTGCGGCGGAGCCGCGCGGGACATGCGCCCCGCAACGCAACGCGCCCCCGGTGAAGGGGGCGCGCACGCCGCGAGGCGGAACCGTGGGACCGGCGAGGAGGAGGTGCAGGCCCCACGGGGGAATCCTTGTGTCTGCCGTGAAAGCGGGCGGCTCCGGTATATTTGGTTGCATAGCGCAGGGGCTGTTTCTAACGCTGGATTTTCGTCCGTTGGCAAGGAAAACAAGCCTGCCATGAGGGAATATACTTTTGCGATATTTGACCGGAATGGCAGGTGAAGTTTGACCGCGTTGCGCACGATGTCCGTAGGGCTCGCAAGCTCGCCCAACGGCCACGCTTCGCGCCCTCCGGGTCGGAAGCCAACGGGCGAAAGGGCAAGTTTGAAACAGTCCCTAGCTGTGGCGGACCGGCGCCTTGCCGTCGTTGCCCGGCATCATGTGCCCGGCGCCGCCGGGCTTGGCGTCCATGTTCCCCATGGAGCCGTGGCCGTCCTTCATCATCTGGCAGCAGCCGCAGCCTTGCATGGGAGCGGGTTGGGCGTCGCCGGGGGCCTTGTCCGCCGGAGCAGAGGCAGCCGGGGGCGTGGCGTGGGCATCGTGGCCGCCGGTGCTGCCCGCCGCCATGGCCGAGCCGATGGTGATGGCGAAAATGGCCAGGGCGGCCGGGAGAATGCGGGTGATCTTCATGAACTGCTCCTGCGTGTGGTTTCCGTTTCCGGGTGTGTGCAGCACATAAGGCAAGGGGCGTGCCACCGCGCACAGGGGGCGGGCGCGCGGCGCGAACATGGCGTGGTCAAAGGGTTTTCCGGAAACCGGGCGTCCCGCACCGCGCCCGGTGTGTGTATGATTATTGGACACTTCGATGTGCAGGATGTGCAAAGCGGAGCGGAACTGTCCGATTTTTGGACAGTGGGCCGGTAGCGCTGGCGCTTCCGTTTTCCGGCCCGTCCTCCCCGGTTTCCGCCCTGCCGGTTCCGCCCATGCAGGACCCCGTCAGGATCGAGCGCTGCGGGGCGGTTGGACTTCCGGCCCCGAATGCAGTATGAAAACCGATTCGAATGGTACGGCGACGCGCGCCGGGTCATTGACCACCCCCCGGCCACCCCATGGCCGGCCGGCGCGTACGGCACCATCGGCGTCCGTACCCATCCCATGCCGCACACTTTTCAGGAGGCGCGCCGCCGCACGGCGGCACCCACGTTATGCCCAGACAGGAACACATCCGCAATTTCAGCATCATCGCGCACATCGACCACGGCAAATCCACCCTGGCCGACCGCATCCTCGAGGTTACCGGACTGGTCAGCGAGCGCGAAAAGCGCGACCAGTACCTGGACCGCATGGAGCTTGAGCGCGAACGCGGCATCACCATCAAGGCCCAGTCGGTGCGCATTCCGTACACGGGGAAAGATGGCCGCAAGTACGTGCTGAACCTCATCGACACGCCCGGCCACGTGGACTTCAACTACGAGGTCTCGCGGTCGCTTGCCGCGTGCGAAGGGGCCCTGCTGGTGGTGGACGCCTCGCAGGGCGTGGAGGCCCAGACCCTGGCCAACGTGTACCTGGCGCTGGACCACAACCTCGAGGTTATCCCCGTCCTGAACAAGATCGACCTGCCCAGCGCCGACGCCGACCGCGTGAAGCACGAGATCGAGGAAAGCATCGGCCTCGACTGTTCCGACGCCGTGGCCGTCAGCGCCAAGACCGGCCTGAACGTGGACAAGGTGCTGGAAGCCATCGTCGAACGCCTGCCCGCGCCCGAAGGCAACCCCAACGCCCCGCTGAAAGCCCTGATCTTCGATTCGTGGTACGATTCGTACCAGGGCGTGGTGGTGCTGTTCCGCATCGTGGACGGCGTGCTGCGCAAGGGCGACCGCATCAAGCTGTTCGCCACCGAGCGCAGCTACGAGGTGATCCGCCTTGGCGCGTTCTCGCCCGAAATCCTGGACATGACCGAACTGGCCGCGGGCGAGGTGGGCTTTCTCTGCGCCAACATCAAGGAACTGGGCGACGCCAAGGTGGGCGACACCATCACCCACGCCGACCGCCCGGCCGAAGAGCCCGTGGAAGGCTTCAAGGAAGTGCAGCCCATGGTCTTCTGCGGGCTGTACCCCACCGATTCCGCCGACTACGAGCAGCTGAAATACGCGCTGGAAAAGTTGCAGCTCAACGACGCCGCCTTCTCGTACGAGCCGGAAACCTCGCAGGCCCTAGGCTTCGGTTTTCGCTGCGGGTTCCTGGGCCTTCTGCACATGGAGATCATCCAGGAACGGCTGGAGCGCGAATTCCAGGTGGAACTCATCGCCACCGCCCCCTCGGTGATCTACAAGATCGACACCGTGGACGGGAAGACCAGCGACATCGACAACCCCTCCAAGCTGCCCGACCCCACCAAGATCGCCGCGCTGTACGAGCCCTACGTGCGCATGGACATCCACGTGCCCAACGACTACGTGGGCAACGTGCTGAAACTGTGCGAGGAAAAGCGCGGCATCCAGAAGAACATGGGGTACATCGCGTCCAACCGCGTGGTGATCACCTACGAGCTGCCGTTCGCGGAAATCGTGTTCGACTTCTTCGACCGGCTGAAATCGGGCACCAAGGGCTACGCATCGATGGACTACGAGTTCATCGACTACCGGCAGTCGTCCCTGGTGAAGCTGGACATCCTGATCAACGGCGAGGCCGTGGACGCGCTGGCCGTCATCGTGCACCGCGACAAGGCGTACCACTACGGCCGCGCGCTGGCCCTGAAACTGAAGCGCACCATCCCGCGCCAGATGTTCGAGGTGGCCATCCAGGCGGCCATCGGGCAGAAGATTATCGCCCGCGAATCCATTTCCGCGCTGCGCAAGAACGTGACCGCCAAGTGCTACGGCGGCGACATCACCCGCAAGCGCAAGTTGTTGGAAAAGCAGAAGGAAGGCAAGAAGCGCATGAAGCGCATGGGCAACGTGGAGTTGCCGCAGGAGGCGTTCCTCGCCGCGCTTCAGGTCGGCGACGAATAATTTCGCGGCAGGGGCGGCAAGGGCGGCGTCATGCGCCGTTGCCGCTCGGGTCACGTACCGAAGAGTACGTTCCCCCTCGCGAACACCGTCGCTTTCCTTGCCCTTGCCGCCCCTGCCGCGCAATTATCGGGAGACAGCGCGCCTGTCCTTGCCGTCCGTACGCACCGCTGCCAGCGTGTGCGTGCGTGTAAAGATTGAAGATAGAATCCTTGCCGCTGCGTACCGCCATCCGGGTGCGCGGGCAGGGATGGACCGAAGAGAGAACGCGAAGAAGCCGGTCCCGCCTTGGGCGACAGCCTTTGGCGGGTTTTCGATGAACCGCAAATCCCCGTCCCCGCGCGGCCGCGCGACAGGACGCGGAGGCACCCGCATGCAACAGAAAAGCCTGCTGCTGGAATACGTGGAGGCGCTTGTCGTCGCCTTTGCGCTGGCCATGCTCATCCGCACCTTCGTGGTGCAGGCGTACAAGATTCCCTCCGGCTCCATGCTCGAAACCTTGCAGATCGGCGACCACCTGCTGGTCAACAAGTTCAGCTACGGCGTGAAGCTGCCCTTCACCCACAAGGTGGTGCTGCCCGTGGGCGACCCGCAGCGCGGCGACATCATCGTGTTCGAGTACCCCGGCGATCCGTCCATCGACTACATCAAGCGCATCGTGGGCGTGCCCGGCGACGTGATAGAGGTGCGCAACAAGCAGTTGTACCGCAACGGCGAGGCCGTGCAGGAAGCGTACATCCGCCATTCGCAGCCCGGCATCGTCATGCCCGTGCGCGACAGCTTCGGCCCGGTCACCGTGCCCGAGGGCCACTACTTCGCCATGGGCGACAACCGCGACGACTCGCAAGACTCCCGCTTCTGGGGCTTCGTCCCGCGCGGGGCCATCCGGGGCAAGGCGTGGGTCATCTACTGGTCGTGGGAAGGGCTCGGCAACGTGCGCTGGGACCGCATCGGCAACGTCATCAATTAGGTCCGCCTCGACCGCTTCCGCTCCTCACACTTTCGCGCAGGGGGCTTGATGATCGTTCGCGTGGCCTGCGCCGCCCTGCACGGGGTGGACGCCTTCCGGGTGGACCTGGAGGTGGACTTCGCCCGTCAGGGCATGCCTGCCTTCGTCATGGTGGGCCTGGCGGAAGGCGCCCTGCGCGAATCGCGCGAGCGGGTCTTCGCAGCCATGCGGGCCTGCAACCTGCGCCTGCCGCCCGCGCGCATCACCGTCAACCTCGCCCCTGCCGACCGCCGCAAGAGCGGGAGCGGCTTCGACCTTCCCCTTGCCATCGGCCTGCTGGCCGCCGCCGAAATCCTGCCCCAGGGCTGCACCGACGGATGGTTTCTGCTGGGTGAGCTGTCCCTGACCGGCGAACTGAAGCCCGTGCCGGGCGTGTTGCCCGTGGCGGTGCGCGCCCGCGCCGAAGGGGCGCGCGGCATGCTGGTGGCGGCGGACAACGCCGCCGAGGCCGCCGTGGTGGAAGGGCTGCCGGTGTATCCGGTGCGGTCGCTGGGCGAGGCGGCGGCCTTCCTGGCCGGGCAGGCGGACATTGCTGCCGTGCCTTCGGACGGGCGCGCCGCGTGGGAGCGCGGCCCGGAATGGCCCGTGGACTTCGCGGAGGTGAAGGGCCAGGAGCACGCCAAGCGGGCCATCGAAATCGCGGCGGCGGGCGCGCACAACCTGCTGTTCATCGGGCCGCCCGGCAGCGGCAAGACCATGCTGGCCCAGCGCATTCCCACGGTGCTGCCCCCGCTTTCCTTCGGCGAGGCGCTGGAGGTGACCACCATCTACAGCGTGGCGGGCCTGCTGGACGGGCAGGGGCTGATCACCCGCCGTCCCTTCCGCGCGCCGCACCACACCGTGTCCGACTACGGCCTGGTGGGCGGCGGGGCCAACCCGCGCCCCGGCGAGATTTCGCTGGCCCATCGCGGGGTGCTGTTCCTGGACGAACTGCCGGAATTCCGCAAGACCGCGCTGGAGGTGATGCGCCAGCCGCTGGAGGACGGCGTGGTGACCATCGCCCGCGCCGCCGTCTCGCTGACCTACCCGGCGGACAGCATGCTGGTGGCGGCCATGAATCCCTGCCCCTGCGGCTACAGGACCGACGACCGGCACGCCTGCACCTGCCTCGGCCCGGCGGTGCAGCGCTACCGGGCGCGCCTTTCCGGCCCGTTGCTGGACCGCATCGACCTGCACGTGGAGGTGCCCGCCGTGCCCTACGAGGACTTGCGCGGCGGCCTCACCGGGAGTACGTCGGCCGAAATGCGCGGCCGCATCGCGGCGGCCCGCGCCGTGCAGGCGGCGCGGTACGCGGGCACCCCGTGCCGCACCAACGCGGACCTGACCGGCAGGCTGCTGGAGGAACACTGCGCCCTGGGCCCGGACGAGCACGCCTTTCTGGAGGGCGCGGTGCGCGCCCTGGCCCTGTCGGCGCGGGCGTACACGCGCATTCTGCGCATCGCGCGGACCATCGCGGATCTGGAGGCGGGACAAGCCGAACAGGCGCTGGCCGCCGCCGGTCCCATCCGGGTCGCCCACCTGGCCGAGGCCATCAACTGCCGCGCGCTGGACCGCGAACGATTGTAGGCCATGAAGCGCCGCGCGGCACGCGCGGCGGGACGGACACACACATACCACGGAGCCGGTCCGTATCCTGGGGGGATACATGGACGAGAAACGGTATTGCGTGCATGCCGCGCTGGGAAC